>NZ_JADBUN010000202.1:0-6829 GCF_020245625.1 Microcystis sp. M049S2
CCCAGAGGCTTCGGCGGAGCCGGGTAAGTGGAGGTTTCAATCCCTATTAGGGTTTAAGATTAATTGGAACTCTAAGGAATTTGAGAAGTTAGGTAAAAGTTCTGGTTTCAATCCCTATTAGGGTTTAAGATTAATTGGAACCTCAGGGGTTAAATCAATTTCGTTTCCCCCCTCAAGTTTCAATCCCTATTAGGGTTTAAGATTAATTGGAACTCACGTCGTTAATGCCTCGGCCAACTACCGACCCCGTGTTTCAATCCCTATTAGGGTTTAAGATTAATTGGAACTTAATGAAGTTTGAACACGCTGTAAAAATTTGTTGTTTCAATCCCTATTAGGGTTTAAGATTAATTGGAACATCGCCCGGAGCGCTGTCAAGCCCGAATGGTACGAGTTTCAATCCCTATTAGGGTTTAAGATTAATTGGAACCGTATTTATCCAAAGCTTGATTAATCGTTCCCGCGTTTCAATCCCTATTAGGGTTTAAGATTAATTGGAACCAGGGCATTACTGCCATAGTCAGAGGTAAATCGGTTTCAATCCCTATTAGGGTTTAAGATTAATTGGAACATGATGAGATTTTCCTTTTGGCTTTTGATGTGCCAGTTTCAATCCCTATTAGGGTTTAAGATTAATTGGAACGCGCGGCGAATGGCGATGTCGCCGTTGCTGATACTGTTTAAATCCCTATTAGGGTTTAAGATTAATTGGAACGACCATTATACGGCGGCTTTGGTGGGGTTGCCTTTTGTTTCAATCCCTATTAGGGTTTAAGATTAATTGGAACTACAAGGATCATGTCGCTTGGATTAAAAGGCAAGCGTTTCAATCCCTATTAGGGTTTAAGATTAATTGGAACAATCTAATGTCAATTTCCGCCCAAGTTCCGTCGCAGTTTCAATCCCTATTAGGGTTTAAGATTAATTGGAACTCTCGCACCAAAGGAATAGAGTATCGGCGCTCCCAATGTTTCAATCCCTAATAGGGTTTAAGATTAATTGGAACACTAAATATCGATTACCCGGAGTAAGAGTGATCGGTTTCAATCCCTAATAGGGTTTAAGATTAATTGGAACAAGATAGTAAAAAGAATTCCTTCCGGAATAGCGAGTTTCAATCCCTAATAGGGTTTAAGATTAATTGGAACCTAACTGGCGCTGCTCCAGAGTTTGTACATTACCTATCTGACGTTTCAATCCCTAATAGGGTTTAAGATTAATTGGAACAGGGTGTTATAGGTGCCTCTGTATTAGCTCTTATGGTTTCAATCCCTAATAGGGTTTAAGATTAATTGGAACCGGCGCCGTGACTCCGCTATGAAGAACTGTATGTAGGTTTCAATCCCTAATAGGGTTTAAGATTAATTGGAACAATCACTTTTACAGGATTTTCAGTCCCCATTAATTCAGTTTCAATCCCTAATAGGGTTTAAGATTAATTGGAACGTCGATCGCACGAAATCCTCACCCGAAATCTCCAGCAATCGCCGTTTCAATCCCTAATAGGGTTTAAGATTAATTGGAACAGTATTAATACTCACATTCCCCTCCTTGCTCACTTTGTTTCAATCCCTAATAGGGTTTAAGATTAATTGGAACCCTCCCTCTCAGTCTTTCCCGATACCCCATCCCAAAGTTTCAATCCCTAATAGGGTTTAAGATTAATTGGAACAATGTAGTCGTGAGAGAGCGGTTATCATTATATATGTTTCAATCCCTAATAGGGTTTAAGATTAATTGGAACATTCTCCAGAAATTCATCCCAATGCCCAGATAAGAGTTTCAATCCCTAATAGGGTTTAAGATTAATTGGAACGGCTCCCGTACTAGCGTCAGCCGTGCGGGTAGCCGGGTTTCAATCCCTAATAGGGTTTAAGATTAATTGGAACCGCCCAGTGGTAAAAGCTATACGCTATGGGGTTTTCAAGGTTCGTATGCGCCGCACCCGCAATAAACCCATTGTACAGCAAGTGACCCAGTTCTTCAAGACCCCGCAAAACCTTACGGGATAAGGTGCGCCCCGCGTTGGAAAGGAAAATCATCTCGAATCTATATTGCATAAGCTTTTCAGCCACCAGATAATAGTTAAGGATTTTTACAGCTACCCGGAAGCGCAACCGAGCTAAACAAAAAAAATTGTATTATCCCGGGGTAACTCACCACCGATACGTTCCACTTTACCCCGACAACAGGCGCAGAGAAAATAAAAGCGGATGCTATCGGTATCGGGTTTGATCAACTTACTCAAGCGCCCGCGCAGCTTGGCGTACTGGGTATCGGTGAGATCGCACTCAAAAACACTATACTGCACCCGTTGGCCGTAGGACTTTAACGTATTGTGAATTTTGGTTCGTCGCTTATCATCGGAAATATCGTAACTGACAACAAAATACATGACCGCCTCTATCTACTTTAAAATCAAGGGTGGATACTTATCCGTCTCGTCCATCAGATATTTCGCCATTAGTCGGGCCTGAATCTCGAAAGCTTCTTGATAAGTACACTGTTTACCCATTACCGGATGCTTAAACTTGGATTGTTTCTTCTGTTCGTACAAGCGCAGGAAAATCTGTAGCCCCTCTCTCGTCAAGGAAACCGCACCGCTTAAGGGTTCGGTGGTGAAATGTTCGGGGGTAAGATAAGGATGATTGACCCCATTGAGAACCACGGCATCAACGACGATCGCTCTAAATTCCTCCATCAGATCTAGTGCCAGCGAGGGGCGACCGTAGCGTTGATAGTGAAGATAACCGAGATAGGGGTCAAAACCGACCAAATTGATCGCACTCTGCACGTCATGGCGCAATAACGCATAACCCAGACTCAAAAGAGAATTGACCGGATCTCGCGGGGGGCGACGGTTACGCGAGGTAAAGGTAAAAGTATCACCGAGAATTAAGGAATCAAAACAACTGAAATAGGCCGCGCTTCCCGCTCCCTCTAACCCCCGGAGAGAATCGATCGCCGAGATTGTTTCGATCGAGCCGATCGCTGCTTCCAGACAAGCGATCGCAGTTTGTAAATCCAACTCTTTTCGATCGCGTTGACGACGGAGCAGAATGTTGCGGTAATTCTTCAGCTTGCCGCGGACGAATCCCCGCACTAAATGAATGGCTTTCGGAGAATCGCCGGCGGCCTGCCATTGCGCTCGACGAACGAAAATATTTTTGGTCATCTCCGGCTCCAATCTACCGAGATATTTTCCCGTGGCAGTGACAAAACTCAGGGGAATATGACGTTCCAACAATTCGATCACCAATGCGGGAGAAACTGAACCCCGTCCGAAAATCACCACTCCTTCCACGTTCAATAGAGGTACATCGAGGATCGTTTCTTTGGATGCTTTAACCGTTAAACGCTCGTCATTTTTGCCGAGAAATGCGTCTTCTCTTGTCACATATACCGTTCCCATATTTTTTAGTCTTCCTCTCGATATCGTTGGACTTTTTCGGTTAATCGGGGCAAGCAGCGATCGAACAAACTGCATCCCTTGCAGCGGGGTGAATAGACCGCCGGGGGCATTTTTCCCGTCTGGATCAGGGTTTCAACTGCTCGGATCGTAGCGATCGCCCGTTGCCGTAAAGCAAGATCGATCGCCACCGGTTGACGCTGGTGAGAACTGGCATAGTAGATATAGCCAGTATCTAGCCTTTTTCCCGTCATTTCTTCCAAACACAGAGCTTGAGCGCACACCTGCAACTCGTCGTTATCCCATTCGCCTTTACTGCCCCGTTTGTATTCCACGGGGATAAATTCGCCATCCTGGGACTCGATCAGATCGGCCTTACCGATGAGACGGTAATTATCTGATTTAAGCCAGATCGCCCGAATTTGCCATATTTCCTCGCGGTTTGCCGCCCCGACGGTGTGAACTCGCTCGTGTAAATTTGTTCCCTCGATCGTGTAGCTATTATCGAGAAATTCCCCGGCGACGAACATTCTCCAACAACGGTGGGGACAGTAGGCGTAATGGTTGAGAGCGGCGATCGGTATGTAATCAGATTCATCCATAGCTATCTTTTATCCTTAGCAATTCTGCGAGTCATCCCCATTCCCATGGTGGTTTTCCGTCCCACTCCCGCATAGAGGGCAAAATCCGCCAGTGCATTAATCGCTTTAATCTTTGCGGGTTCCACCTCTCCCAAAAGACGATAGTGAATCTCGCCTACACAACCGATCGAATGGTTTTTATAGGCTTCGTCGGCTAATTTCGTTTGAATATCGAAGAAACTAGGGAAAATCGACTCTAGGGCAATAGAATCGAAGGGGATAGCGCTATAGCGATTCCAACGACCGAGAAGGCTATTAAACACCAGTTCCCGCGTCGGTAAGGCACTATCGAATTTTCCCTGCCGGAAGGTGACGGGGGTAGCGAAAAGGAAATTAAATTCCCGATTCGTTTCCGAGGCGTTTTCATACAGATCTTGATAAGTACAAGAGTTCGCCCAGAATTGAACCGATTGCGGGGTGGCGAGGACGCTAGTGATAACCAGATCGGCGGAACCGAGATGCCAGGGGTGTTTTGGATTGAGATTCAACCAGAGCGAGGTTAATTTACCGAATAATCGGTCATCGAGCAGAGAAATCCGCCACCAGCAGGGAGTTTCGGGGGCGATTGGCCGTTCGTGTCGCCACTGCGGGGAATTTATCGTTTTTCCCCTAGACTGCATCTGTAGTGGCGATAAGGTAAAAGCTTTATCCGCCTCCGATGCGTGTAGAATGTTCCCTAATTCCTGATCGACACTACTGACAAGGGTAAGAAATAGCGCGTGAAGGTGTCGTCCGGTGAGAAAATTCGGATAGATCGGCGATCGGGGTGTGAGATTGAGAACGAGACTGTAGGGCATTAACTTAATCGGGCCTTGGCAAAAATTTGTCCGGGAGTTAGGGTTAAATCGGGGAGGAGAATATCGCTAATTTCGTCATCGCCTTTTTTAATCGCCGGGGGTGCGTCGGGATAGAAAATCGTGATCTGCTTGGCCCGGGGATCGACGATCCAGACGCGACTGACTCCCGCTTTTAGGTAGTCCACGGCTTTTTCGCTCAGGCTGCTGAAGGATTGTTCAGGAGAAATAATTTCGATGACTAATTCCGGGGGAACGGGACAAGCTTCATCGGTGAGGGGAATATCTCCTAACCTTTCTAGGGAAATGTAGAGGAGATCAGGAACCGGACACCAATCCCGATCGTTTTTGCTTAGAATAATTGCCCATTCGATTCCCACTTCTCCCCGTCCTTGATTCCAGCGATCGAGTACGAGAAATAAAGCACCAGTTAAACGAGAATGAAAGAATTTCGGTGACATTTTTGCGATCGCTTCTCCATCGACTAATTCATAGGTAATATCGCCCTCGGGAGCGGTTAACGAGAGAAATTCTGGTAAAGTCAGGGGTTTAGAGGAGATAAGAGTCATGGTCAATTTTTAACCGAAGTGATAGGACAATCGAGCGGGAATTTTCAGATCGGGGCGATCGCTTATTTGGTAATATTCCCCGCGCATTCGTACATTACGGATTAAACTAACGGGAGGCATATTGATCACGTCGTAGCCAATCACCGGATGGGTAAACATAACATCGAGAGGATTTAAAGGATAGGGATAGATAAATAGGGCTTGCTGAATAAATGTGAAATGTAGGCAAAGTAAGGGTTTTGGGGCTTTACGAGCGAAACAGGTGCAAGATTTTGAGAGAATCGTCGTTCAAAACCTTGCGTCTTCATCGGCCCGCGTCCTGTAGGGGCGAAGCATTCGGGCAATAACCTATCGGTGAAACCGTAGATTTTCTATCCGAATGCTTCGCCCGTACTTTTTCAGCAAGCCCTAAATAAATCCTCTTTTTGTAAGGAATAGCGCCTGAAGGTGTCGTCCGGTGAGAAAATTCGGATAGATCGGCGATCGAGGGGTGAGATTGAGAACGAGACTGTAGGGCATTAACTTAATCGGGCCTTGGCAAAAATTTGTCTGGGGGTTAGGGTTAAATCCGGGAGGAGAATATCGCTAATTTCGTCATCGCCTTTTTTAATCGCCGGGGGTGCGTCGGGATAAAAAATTGTGATCTGCTTGGCCCGGGGATCGACGATCCAGACGCGACTGACTCCCGCTTTTAGGTAGTCCACGGCTTTTTCGCTCAGGCTGCTGAAAGATTGTTCCGGAGAGATAATTTCGATGACTAATTCCGGGGGAACGGGACAAGCTTCATCGGTGAGGGGAATATCTCCTAACCTTTCCAGGGAAATGTAGAGAAGATCGGGAACGGGACACCAATCTCGATCGTTTTTGCTGAGAATGATCGCCCATTCGATTCCCACTTCTCCCCGTCCTTGATTCCAGCGATCGAGTATAGAAGATAAAGCCAGAGTTAAACGAGAATGAAAGAATTTCGGTGACATTTTCGGGATCGCTTCTCCATCGACTAATTCATAGGTAATATCGCCCTCGGGAGCGGTTAGTGAGAAAAATTCCGGTAAAGTGAGGGATTTAGAAGATATAAGAGTCATGGTCAATTTTCAACCGAAGCGATAGGACAATCGAGCGGGAATTTTCAGATCGGGACGATCGCTTATTTGGTAATATTCCCCGCGCATTCGTACATTACGGATTAAACTAACGGGAGGCATATTAATCACGTCGTAGCCAATCACCTGATGGGTAAACATAACATCGAGAGGATTTAAAGGATAGGGATAAATAAATAAATCCTCTTTTTGTTTTGATAGGGAAAGTTCTGTCAGTTTTACTTCCGCTTTACTCATCCATTTTCCCAAACGAATCCATTTAGGAAGTTGTAGGGGGTGATGGGAAATGATAAAACATTCAAAAACACTTTCG
>NZ_JADBUN010000203.1:0-7650 GCF_020245625.1 Microcystis sp. M049S2
CTAAGGGACTTGCGTGGGAATAATATCCCAATCGATCGGAGGGCGCAAGCTTTGCGCCCCTACAGTAACGGATTTTGTCCACAATGTAGGGGCGAACTGCGTTCGCCCAAAAGGTACATTATCAAAGCGCAAGTCCCTAATCTCTTATCTCTTAGTCTTGCCTTGGGTCAAATGGTCGTTATCAAGACAGAGATAAGCGATCGGCGAAACCTTCTGGTAGATTAGACTAAATGGGAGTTGGTTAACTGCTTTTATAAAATTGATTGTTCCCTAACCATCAGCATTGTCTAGGGTCGAAGGGAATAAAACAACCGAAGTTTAGGACTTTAAGCCAGAAGTTAAGAAAAAAAGTGAAATTATTATTTTTGAGTAATGGCCACGGTGAAGATGAGATCGCGATCCGGATTATTAAAAGACTGCAATCATCTCCCCACTGTCCGGATATTACTGCTTTACCCCTAGTGGGTAACGGTTATGCTTATACTCGTCTGGGGATTCCCCTTCTCGATCAAGGTCAAAAAATGCCCTCTGGGGGTTTTATCACTGGGGATGCCAAACAATTATGGCGAGATCTGCGGGAGGGATTATTAGGATTAACCTCCCGTCAATACCGTCTGGTCAGAAATTGGGGCCAAGAAGGGGGAAAAATTGTCGCGGTGGGAGATATCTTACCCCTTGCCCTTGCTTGGTTGAGCGGGACAGATTATGCTTTTGTGGGAACGGCTAAATCGGAATACTATCTCCGGGATGAGCAGGGATGGTTAGATAGTAGCTCGATGATCGATCGCCTCTGGGGTTCCTACTATTATCCCTGGGAACGCTGGTTAATGGCTCATCCTCGCTGTCGGGGGGTTTTTCCCCGGGATAGTTTAACTAGCAAAATTTTACAACAGTGGTCAATTCCCGTTGTCGATGGGGGTAATCCGATGATGGATGACCTTTTACCCTCCATAACGGGCGATTTTCCCCAAGATTGCCTAACTATTCTGCTGCTACCCGGTTCGCGCTTTCCCGAATCTCTCCACAATTGGCAGCAAATTATCGAGGCTGTGGCCGCCATGATTGGACGTTTTCCCGATTATAAGCTGGAATTTTTGGCGGCGATCGCTCCTTCTCTCCCCTTGGAATCTTTTACGGCTGCTTTAATTGACCAGGGTTGGGGAGAACATAGCACAAATAAGTTTATTTGTCAAGAGGTATTTATAACTATTTCTCAAACGGATTACGCCGAATATTTAGGCCGTTGCCATCTAGCGATCGCCATGGCGGGAACTGCCACGGAACAGTTCGTCGGTTTGGGTAAACCGGCGATCACAATTGCGGGATCTGGACCACAGTTTACTGCTCATTTTGCCACACTGCAACAGCGTTTATTAGGCTGTTCAATTCTCTTGGGCGATAGTGCCGAGTCAGTGGCAGACAAGTTAGAATATTTATTACAAAATCCCCCAAAGTGGCAAGAAATCGCCGTTAATGGTCGTCAGAGAATGGGGTCGGCCGGTGCCTCCGATCGCATTGCCCAATGGTTACTAGGCAATTTTTGCCCTTAAACGAAAGTATCGGTCTGATTTTCGCCGCTAGTGGGCCACTCAAAAATAGTTTCTAGGGCAATTTTTTGGGCGCTTGGTTGTTGTCCGTAGCTGAAAAGATAGGGAATTTCTCCGCTTTGTTGACGAAACCACTGGAAAACGTAGGGACTACCATAAATAATCAATGCTTGAATCTGTCCGGTTTTCAGCAAAGCTTGATAGATAGCTTTTGTTTCCTCCCCTAATCCGGCACTACCCCGAAAAGGATTACCACGGATAAATATTTGTAGGAGAGTCGTTTCTGGGGAGACGAGGGACTGATTAAAGGTACTACGGTCGATTATTTGCGTTTGATAACCCCATTGTCGGGGCATTGTCACCGCCGGACAAGAGCGATCGAGAAAGTCACAGTTGAGTAAATCATCGATAATGATTAAATTGCGGCCTTGAGTGGCTTTAATGGGTAAATTACCGCTAACTGTTTGGGAATCTTTTAAAATATCGCTGACAATCTCTAGAGCTTGCGGTGCCGCTAAACTGCTTAAGGATTCTAAGGATGGCTGTCTTTGCCCTAATTTTTCCTTTGCTCGTTGAATACGTTGCCAAGAATCATTAATTCTGGCTTCGCTAATTGTACCCGCTTGCACGGCACTATACACCGCTTCGATCGCTTCGATCGGATCGGGAGGCATTAACAGTATATCGGCCCCCGCCTGTACCGCCCTCACTGCTATGGCGGCAGCACTGGCAATTTTAGTCACTCCTCCCATAATCAGGGCATCGGTGACGATTAAACCCTGAAAACCGAGATTTTGGCGCAGTTTTTCCCCGAGAATTTTCGAGGAAAGAGTGGCGGGAAATTCGGCATCCCAAGCGGGAATTAACAGATGGCCTGACATAATACTATCAACCCCCGACTCGATTGCTGCTTGAAAGGGCGGCAATTCGAGCGCTTCTAGGCGATGATGATCGTGGTTGATGATGGGAAGATCGAGATGGGAGTCATTGCTGGTGTCACCGTGGCCCGGAAAATGTTTGGCCGTGGTCAAAACTGGATAGGAATTCGCCCCTAAAATAAAAGCTTGAGCTAGATTAGCGACGATTTCGGGAGTTTCAGCGAAGGAACGAATATTAATAACCGGATTGTCGGGATTATTGTTCACATCGACAATTGGGGCTAAAATCCAGTTAATCCCGATCGCTAGGGCCTCCTTAGCGGTAATTGCTCCCATTTCCCTAGCATATTCTGTGGCTTTTGTCAAGCTTTTTTCGGCTATTTTTCCTAAAGCCATCGGGGGGGGCAACCAAGTAGCGCCAGAAAACCTTTGGCCGACCCCCTCCTCGATATCGGCGGCAATGAGCAGAGGATTATCCCCGGACCAACTTTGTAATTGTTGGCTACGGAAAGCGATTTCGGCGGCGCTACCTCCCAACAGAATCACCCCACCGAGGTGGAGAGTTTCTAACCAATGTTTCAGGGTAGCGTTGACAGGTTCCCAGACAGGATAGCGGATTTGTTGGTCAAAGAGATAGCCGGAAGCGCGGACTACTATCATCTGACCAATACGTTCTTTTAGGGATAAAATGCGATCGCTCACTATTCAGTTATCAGTTATCAGTTATCAGTTATCAGGAGACAGGAGATTATTTTTATTTATTCTCCCCATACCCCAATTCATAATTCATAATTCATAATTCCCCCACTTCCCCATCACCCCACACCCCACTTCCCCATCACCCTCTTTCAAGTCAGGAGACTCCGAGACAGGAGACAGGGAGAAAAAAGACGGCTAATAGTTCTATTCTTCTTCGGAATCGTCATCTTCTGGGGGTCGATCGCTTTTAATATGATCAAGAAGGTGTAACATTCGATCGCCGCGTTCGAGGGAAGAATCTTCTAGGAAGACCACTTCGGGGGTACGTCTGAGACGGATGCGTTGGCCCAGTTCACGCCGGACGAATCCCGCAGCAGCTTTTAACCCGGCCATAGTTTCGGCCTTTGCATCTTTGTTGCCGTAGATAGACACAAAAATCCTAGCGTGTTGTAGGTCGTGGGAGAGATCTACATCGGTAACGCTAACCATACCGGCACCGACGCGATCATCTTTAATTTCCATTAATAACATTTGGCTGACCTCGCGCTTAATTAGCGAGGACACGCGAGATACTCGACGGTCGTTAGCCATAATTTTTGTCCCCTAAAAACAGCGAAACCCTTACCATTGTATCAAGCTAATCCGAGCATGGCTTTGAGGGTGAAATAAAGAAAGGCGAAAGTTCCCCCCAGAAAGCCCACAAGTGCGATCGCTGTGAGGGGATTTTTTAATAAAGGGGCTAACCAGCCGAAAAAGGCGAAGAAAATCCCTAAACTAAAGCTAATCAGATAGCGGGGGTAACGGCTCACGTTATCAAAAAAGTCGCCCATAAATTTTATTTATTATCTTTGTCCGTAAGTAATTATAGCAGTAAGCTTCAATGTTCAAGGGTAATTCGATAATTTCCCCGATTGAGTTTCACTGGGATTGTGGGACATCTGGCGCGAGAATCATCAATTGTCCCTCCTTATCCTCGCGAATGGCTAGAATCGCCGGACGTTCATTTTCTGCCGACTGAGGGGATAACCCGCGAAAAACATAAGTCCAATTGTTATTTTGGATTAATAACCGCCAAACTCGCGGGGGATTAACTTTGCTATCATTCGTTTCTTTTCCCCGCAGCTCTTCGAGTAATTTAGTCTCACCGATAATTCGATAACCTTTGAGAGAAGGATCGGTAAAAACATCCTCCAGATTCCGACCGATCGCTATCTGTTTTTCTGGTAAAACTAAAGTGATAACTGGTAAGGTAGAAGCATCATTAACTGCATCGCGACGGGCATCGATCGATCCCTGAATTCGGGCTAACCAAAAAAGAATAATTAATAGCCAAATAACAGCGATCAAATCTTTTCGGAGAGCTTCAGGAATTCCCCGGACTAATAAACCTAGGAACTGAAATTTTTGATGAAATTTCCGTTTAGATTGACTGACAATTGAATAGGATGGCAGGGGAGACAAAATCCAGAGAGTAAATTGAATCGCAAAGGCAACGGCAACCAGCGCCAGAAACGTTCGCAGCAACGCCCCGAAATCGCCACAGAAGACCTGTATCGGCACGAAAAGGAAGGAACGCAAGGGCAAGTCCAGACGGTTGATCTCAAGGCTAAACCAGCCGAAATAGGCCCACCGATAGATCCATCCCGTAAAATAGAGAAAAATCCCCAGCAAACCGAGAAGACTGGCGAAGGTTCCTAGTATCTGTGTTCCGGGAGGGGGAGAATTCTGATCGCTCACGGCAAAATGTCCCTGATTGGCGTTTTTGATCGCTATCCTACTCGATCGATCGGGTTCTATCGCCAGTTCTTTGTATTTTATCAAGGAGAATAACCCATGTCGATCGACGATCCCCGACAAGTTCGTTTGTTAATTGAGAAAATGGAAGCAAGTTTACCGATCCCCGTGCGTGCAACTCCCGAAACGTTAAAAATAGCTGAAACAAAAGGCGAGCGATACAAACCCGATCACCAGTTTTCGATCGATAAAATTTTCTACACTGGAGACGAGGGGGGAATTATTTGTTCCCTAAAAAATGAATTGGGAAAACAAACGGGTTTTATCTGTTCTTTAACCCATCTACGGATTGATAACGATCATCCGTTAGCGGCGGATATTCAATCCTACCAGAAAAAGCGATCGATGCGGATTGCACTACAGGATGGCAAAACCGGAAAAGCCCTCCGTATTGCCAAACAAAACCGCCCGAACAAAGGTTTCGGAAAGTAAAAATATATTGACAAAAACCGCAGGTTGGGTTACGAGTAGTGCTAACCCACCGCATCCAAGATTGAAAACAGAACCAACCCAATCCCGATCATTCAGGCAAGGTAAAGATGAAAAAACTCTACCCAATAATAACCGCAACTAGCCTAGTTTTTATCGCCTCTCTTGCTGGCTATCATCTACCAGCCACCGGCGATAGATCTCCCGTAATCCCCGTATTCATACCGGATAATACAAAAGTATCTTTAAAAAATGGCGCTTCTCTATCTGGGAGATTAATCAAGTTCGATTCCCAAGCAAAAACGATCGCTTTAGGGAGAGAATCAAAAATAAAAGAAGTGGCAATGAAAGAGATCAAACAGATAGAGTTTCAAGGGAAGGTTATTATCAAAAGCGGAAGGCTTGTTATTCGTGGGGAAGGGGGATCAAGCAATCCAAACCAGAATAGACAAAGCTGGACGGAACCCCTACAGAACTTCAAAATTGTTGATGTTAATGAAGGAAAAGCGGAAGTAACTTTAACCTCGCTAGATTCTCCAAAAATAAGAGGAATCGAGCGTGTAGCCCTTAACAGTTCCTACGTTGTTGAGGAAATTAAATTTAACCCCTCGGACAAAATTGAGATTCAAGTAAACCCCCATTAAAATTCACAAAAAAGAGGTCTATTTTTTAGGCAATTAAAGAAGACTTTAAATGGGAAAGTTGGCTGATGTATTGTTCGATTGTTTTTGGTGATAGTGGATCGTTTAAGGTCGAATTAGCGAGGTAAAAAATGATGTCATTGATGATATCTTCCTCATCTATTTTATAGGCGATATCTTCTCTGCATTCGATGGCATCGGCCCAGTTTTCTAGGTCGGTGGCAGATAGAGCGTTATTGAGATAGCGATCAAGAATATCGATCAGATGCTCTTTTTTTAGGGTGATAATTGCTTCGCTACTGTCCCAAGGAAAGGTTTTTAGGATAGGGAGGATAGTTGATAAGGGTTGGTCAAAGTTGACTAGGGCGTTGAGGTATTCTTGTCTATTTTTCATGGGTATTTTTGTTTGATGTGAACAGTATAAGTAGGTGGGTGAAATTAAATTGAAAATGGATTTTAGGTTCGATCCCCCCTTAGTCCCCCTTGATAAGGGGGGTGCCGGTCCCCCCTCCCCTGCTCCCCTTGATAAGGGGGGTTTCTGATAATTTTTAACGCCTACCTACTTAGTAATTATAATCTTTTAGTAACTGTCCATTTTGAACGCCGATTAAAGGGGAAACTATGAAAATAAACTATGATCGAGCCGCTAATGCCGCTTATATTCGTCGTTTTGAGGGAAAGGTTATTGATTCTGAGGAAGTAGCGCTGGGGATTATCTATGATTACGATGAGACGGATAGGATTGTAGGGATTGAGATTTTAGGAGTCAAACAGAGAACGGCCGAACGATTCAAAAATATTGATTTTCCGTTGGAAGAGAGTGAAAAACAAGAGATTAGACAATGGTTCGGAAAGTTAATACTAAATTGTTAAGTGATGTGAGAAATTCAGGAAATATGGGAGGTGCTATAATTGATATATTTACTCAGTCAAAAAACGATGATTAAGTTAAAAGTCACAACGGTAGGGAACTCTATGGGGGTGATTTTCCCGAAAGAGTTGGTGGAGAAGCTGCGCCTTAGTAAAGGCGATATGCTCTACGTCTTGGAAACGCCGAATGGCTTTGAGCTTACACCCTACGACCCCGAATTTGTCCAGCAAATGGAAGTGGCGGAGGAAGTGATGCGCGAAGACTGGAATGTTTTGAGAAAGCTGGCAACTTAGGCTCATGAACCAGCTAATCTGGATAGCTGATGGGGTAGCTCTCGCGATTCATCACCACCAAATAGCCGAGCATGGTGGATTAGAGGGTATTCGAGATGAGGGGTTGCTAGAAAGCGCACTTTCCCGACCGCAAAATTTTCTGGCTTATTCTGAGTCGCCTCCTGACATGGCTTCTTTGGCAGCAGCCTACGCTTATGGGATTGTCAAGAATCACCCTTTTGTAGATGGGAATAAGAGAACGGCCTATGTAGTGACGAGGACTTTTCTGAGGCTCAATGGCTACGATCTTCAAGCTTCTAGTCAAGAAAAATACCAGATATGGATCGATCTTGCTGTTGGTAAGCTTTCAGAGGAACAATTAGGGACTTGCGCTTTGATAATGTACCTTTTGGGCGAACGCAGTTCGCCCCTACATTGTGGACAAAATCCGTTACTGTAGGGGCGCAAAGCTTGCGCCCTCCGATCGATTGGGATATTATTCCCACGCAAGTCCCTTAG
>NZ_JADBUN010000204.1:0-2741 GCF_020245625.1 Microcystis sp. M049S2
CAGGTGGTCAACTACCTAATTTTCAGGGAAAAAGTACCTGAATTTTCCCCCCGATCACTCCAAGTCCCAGTACTTTTTGATTGACAAAAAGTCTAAAAGTCTTACCCAACAAGGTTTTTAGATTTATTCAGCAAACCCTAAATAAATCTCAGTTTTGGATAATCTGAGTTTTGGATAAGTCGAAACCCCGAGACTCAATCGGAATCTAAAACTCTGATTAACAGACAAAACTCTCCAAACTGTGAACAATTGCTAAGTAGGTAGGCGTTAAAAGTTGTCAGATGCCCCCCTTATTAAGGGGGGATTAAGGGGGGATCGGCACCCCCCTTATCAAGGGTAGATCCCCCCGCCTATCGGCACCCCCCTTATCAAGGGGGGCAGGGGGGATCAGACCTAAAATCCATTTTTAATTTAATTATAACCAACCACTTATAATAACTTTTTAGCAAAATCGATCGCCTCCTGAAAAACTGTGACTTGGCCCTCAATTTGGGCAATTTGTACCTCGGTTAATAACTTACCAATAATCGGACTGGGTTTCAGGTGTAAATGGTTAATTAAATCATCGCCCCTTAATAAAGGTCGGGGATGGGCGATAATATTATCAGGATCGAGATAGGAAGTCAACAGAGAAGCGACGATATTTTTGTTAATCCCCATCGATAAAGCAAAAAGGGCAAAGATAGGAAATACTTTTCCCGTATTTAGATAAATAAAATACTGTTCCCGCAGACTTAAATTATCTGCCTCCTTGAGGGGAGGTAAACACTTAATCACCGTGATTACCGTGCGAATTTCCCCACGGGAATACTTGAGATCGATTAACTCTTTTTCCGCTTCTGCCAAAATATCCGATACCAATAGGGCCAATTTTGTCAACTGTAACTGAGAAGGGGAAAAGATAAATTTTTCCGGTAACAAAGATTCTAAAAATCCCGCTGCCGCTTCCACCCCCATAACTCGATCGATTTTTGCGGGGGTAATCCGACGCAACCAGAGAGATAATAAGCCATCTTCCCAGGCACTTTTTAGCCATTTATTGCCACGGGAATTGAGCAAAAGGTAGTTTAACTCGGATTGTACCCTTTCGGCGGCTACAAGGCGCAATAAAGGGGCAAGAGAACGAATAGTTGCACGGGTATGGGGTTCGATCTCAAAGTCCAATTGAGCCGCTTGTCGATAGGCCCTTAATAATCTTAGGGGATCATCCTGGAGATTTTCGCGGGAAATCATCCGCAGGGATTGGCAGCCTAAATCTTTTAATCCCCCTAAAGGATCGAAAATTTCTTGGGTGTGGAGATTATAAGCGAGAGCATTAACGGTGAAATCCCGTCTTTTTAGGTCTATTTCTAGAGATTCTCCCTCCTGTTGCGCGAAATCAAGAGTCCCCTGGGGAAAAACGACGCGAGCAATTTGACGAACGGCATCTAAAACCACAAAACCCGCTTTATAATGATGGGCAATAGTTTGGGCAATTTCGATCGCTTTTTCGGGAACCACAAAATCTAGGTCAATATAGTCTTTCTGACGGTTTAATAAAGCGTCTCGCACAGCACCACCAACTAAATAAGCATTTTCTGGCAATTCTTGCCGATTAATCGCAAAAACTTCTTTAACTAAACTATCTAGGTTTTTTTGACAAGACATCGAGAAGATAAATTTACAAAAATATAATTTTGACCGGCCCCATTTGGGGAGAGACTGAGCTAGATTAGCGGAAAAGACTTATAGAGTTAAACCTATGTGTATTTGTATTAACTGCTATTTTGTTGATCGCTGTCTCACCTATCATGCCGTAGAAACACAACATCAGGAACGTCATCTCACCGAGACACCGGACTTTGAAGCGAAGAACCCTTCTATTAACGTTAACATTCGCACCAAGGAAGATTATATCGAAATGGAATGGGATGTGGTAGGTTGTGAAAGCTTTTTGCGCGAAACCGGTAAATGGTCTAGTTTGCGGCCGGGTGAACCAATTCCCACCTAAAACACCTGAACTACCCATACATATCTACTACAAGAGCCGAAAGTTAATCCACAAATATGTCTTGGACAGCCAACGATTCGAGGAATGCGTAATTTAAGAGCGAGGTATTTATGGGTAAAGAAGAAGAACTACTTGAACAATGGCGAGAATTGACCCCGGAAAAGCAACAAAAAGTTTGGCAATTTGTTCAAATACTTAAATCTGAGTCACAAACAACACCAGAAGCTAAATTTATTCCCCAAACACCATTAAGCAAAAAGTTATGGGAAATCCGACAGCGGGCGATCGCAGCTGAATTGCAACTGCTCAATGAAGATGAAATAGAACAAGAACTTGCTGCACGTCGAGGAGGGTGCAGTGAGTCATGAAATTGCTGGCACTTACGGTTTAGCGGCGATGGATGCACTTCATGTTGCTGCTGCGCTGCAAATTCAAGCTGATGAACTAAGGGACTTGCGCTTTGATAATGTACCTTTTGGGCGAACGCAGTTCGCCCCTACATTGTGGACAAAATCCGTTACTGTAGGGGCGCAATGCTTGCGCCCTCCAATCGCTCAGGTTTGCTGATCACCCTAAGTAGGGTTGGCTGAATAATGGTAAAAACCTTACAGGAAAGGGCTTTTAGCTTGATTGAGAGCTTCCCAAATGCACTTAAATCTGCTAGAATCTTTTAAAACCCTTGCATCACCCTTGCATCACCCTTGCATCTTCTCTAATTAGTGCTAATGTACCGTAAAAGCGAGTTACCCTC
>NZ_JADBUN010000205.1:0-30546 GCF_020245625.1 Microcystis sp. M049S2
CTCCAGCTACATCAAATGTTCCAAAAAAATATAGAAGAGCTAATGCAAATTAGCCGCTATCGGTTGAAGGATTACATCAAAGGACAAAGAGCGATATCGCTTGCCCTATCTACCTTCTAGCTCGCTTGTCCCCCTCTCAGACTACTGACTCATTGTTCGCTTAATTTTTTAAGGCAAGGGTTTTAAAATTGCTTTTACCTTTATACTGTATGCTTTTTAGCAAATAAGGTAAGTAGAACAGTGCCGAAAGTGCGATCTCCAATTGGCTCGCTCAAACCCTAATCAATTCGTTAACCTCAAAATGGTCTTTTTGTACTAACAAATATCCGAGCAGAACAATCAATGCGTTTGCTAGACTGCATTTGAGACAATTTACCAAATTTTCGGTTCGAGAAATGGCTCTCTTGGGTTTGGTGGGTAAAATGTATTCTAAGATACATTCGTCCTAGCGAGGGGTTGGAACGAACCACAAAGACACAAAAGATACAAAGATTGATCGATCCTATGTAAGTAAAACTTATCACACAGAACCGAGAAGAGCCGAGAAATGAGCGAACGGTGAGTTAATAGGATAAAATTAACTTCTTGGTTAGGATGGGCGAGAGGCAAGAGATTCGATCGAGATTAGCTGAAATCCTAGAGACTTATTGCCTAATTAACTTTTGAGAGTTCAAAAATAGGAAAAATAGGCATGAAGCTATCGTTCATTCTTACTTAATTCTCCTGACTCCTGACGACCGGCTACTGACTCCTGACTCCTAACCCCACCAACAGACTTTTTGCTGCAAACCCTAATTATTGAGGGTAATAATCTGGGCGCTAAAACCCTGTCTAGTTAACTCTTGTACCCGTTGTTTAGCTTGGTATTGTTGCTGAAATAACCCCGCTTGAATAACATTTTCTCCGGCGCGGATAAATGCGAGGGGTTCAATTTCTTGAATTTTTGCCAACGCTTCTGTACTATTACTCCTAACTTCAACGCGAAAGAGTTGATTAGCGGCAATAACCCGCTGCTGTGGTGGGGGAGAAGGGGGTTTATTGGCGCGATTTTGAGGTCTGGGTGCTGGTGGATTGACAGTTTGACGATTATGATTATTAATCACTGTAGCATCGGCAGGACGCACGGTAGCGGGAGCTTGAAAAACGTATTCTCTCAGGGGTTGATTACCAGAAACTGGGTCCGCCACCAGAGGACGAACTGAAGGAGAATTAACTGGGGGTAAATTTAAGGGTGGACATTGGGAACAATTAACAGCACTGGGACTGTCTGAACGTTTAGTTGGTTGTCTCACCGCTGGTGGTGGGGGTAAACGACGACCGGGATAAACATTCTGGGCAAAAGATAAGTCTGCTTTTAGCAGTAGCGTTCCTTGAGCGATTATCCCGACTTTTAACCAAAATAGGGCCGAGAAAAACAGTAGGTTTGTTCTCATCATGCTGGTTTGTCCTCACACGAAATTTGGGTACACCATGTCCAAATTTTAAAGTAGGAGATGCTAGTCTAGAAAGTATATTGGTTAAAAATCATTACAAGATTTATGGGAAAAGTTGTTGTCGGTCTATCAGGGGGAGTAGATAGCTCTGTTGCCGCTGCCGCCTTACACGCTCAAGGTTATGATGTTATTGGCTTGACCCTGTGGTTAATGAAGGGTAAAGGTCAATGCTGCTCCGAGGGAATGGTAGATGCGGCCTTTATTTGTGAGCAGTTGGGGGTTCCCCATCATATCGTCGATAGTCGCGAGCTTTTCCAAAAAGAAATTATTGATTATCTAGTTTCCGGTTACGAAGCGGGAATCACACCGCTGCCCTGTTCTCAGTGCAATAAAGCGGTAAAATTTAGCCCGATGCTGCATTATGCTAGGGAAACCTTAGAAACGGACACTATTGCCACCGGTCACTACGCCAGAATTCGTTTTTCTCCGGAAAATAACCGTTATCAACTGCTGCGTGCCGTCGATAAAAATAAAGATCAATCCTATTTTCTCTATGATCTAACTCAAGATGTACTGCGTGGGACTTTATTTCCCTTGGGAGAACAAACCAAGGCAGAAACCCGCAGAATTGCCCAGGAATTTGGCTTAAAAACAGCAGATAAACCCGATAGTCAGGATTTATGCTTGATTGAAGCTCACGGAACTATGCGATCATTCTTGGATAAGTATATCGCCGTTAGTGAGGGCGATATAGTAGATCTCGATGGCAAAGTTTTGGGTAAACATAGCGGTATCCATCATTATACGATCGGACAACGCAAAGGCATCGGCATCGCCGCCGCCGAACCTCTCTATGTGGTCAAACTCGATCCCGTCATGAATCGGGTTATCGTCGGTAATCGAGAAAGTGCCGTTAGTGCCGCTTGTCTTGTCGGACGGATGAACTGGGTTTCTATTACCGAACCCACCACCCCTATCCGCGCGCAAGTACAGGTACGTTATCGTTCTCCGGCCGTTCCCGTCAATGTTATTCCCCTAGAAAATAATCAAGTGAAGCTGGTTTTCGATGAACCACAATTTAGCATCACTCCGGGCCAAGCAGCCGTGATTTATGAAGGGGAAATCGTTCTCGGTGGGGGGATTATTTCAGGAGCCACCCCATAGGGAGAGCCACCAATTCACAGAATAACCTGATTATGGTTCGGGGGTCATTCTGCCAATTAGGGACTCTCCCCAGCAGGTTGAGCTAAAAATTAACGACGGGGTACAGAAGCCTCGATGTTAATATTCATAGCGGAGACTCTTGGTACAGGATTGCCTTTGGCGCTACCGAGACCCCGGGCCATAGCCAAGAAGCTGGAAGGATCGCCGGCTTTGGGTTTTTGCTCTTGGGGAACATAGCGACGGACAGCATTCTGCCAAACGATTTGGGGGAAGCCCAAAATACCACGATAGTAGCCATCGTAGCGAGGCGAGGTAATGTTGAATGGACGTTCACCGATTTCGCGGCTGGCTAGGGTGCGACGACGTTGGTAGGGAACCGTATCATAACCAAAGCTTTGCAGATACTCGTCACTGTTGAGAAGTTGATCGACAAAACCTTGAATACCTTTGGTGGCAACGACAATCGACCAAGCAATTTTTTCTCTTTCGCTATAGACATCGCGACCGAGGACTCTTTGTACTACCTGTTCGACAAAGCGATAGTTGCTGTTTTTCTCGTAGAAGCTGTTATAGAAGGTTTTCGATAACAGTAAACCACGAATGAAATCCCGCACCGATAATTGTCCATTGCGTAATTGGGATTCGAGGAAGGGTTCCCGATCCCATTTGAAGGCATGGAAGAAAATCTGACGGTAAGCGGCTTCGATTAAATCGTCCAGGTCGCTAGGGGAGAGGACATTTTCCGTCGTGTAAACTCTCGGTTTTTCGTCTCCACCGACATCATAACCAGCTACCCGCACGTTTTGGGACTTGGGGGCGTAATTTAAAAGAGGAATGGCCAAGGGTAAACCTCCGTATCCTTAGAAATGCTTAAAAAACTTTCCTCCTAATGATAAGGGAGTAGGTGCCAACTAGAAAAGAAATATTAAAAATTCTTACAATTGTTAAGAAAACTTGCTTACCATCCGGGGAGTGGGGAGCGCCTGAGCAGGGAGATGGCAGAAAAAAACTGATAACTGATAACTGATAACTGATAACTGATAACTGAATTTACCAGCCACTAATCGAATAGGATGATGGTTCGGGGGAATCACTAGAGACTGACTCCGATGACTGATTGCGGGATTCAGCACAAAAAGTGGCCGTATTAAAACCGCCAAAACGTTGAACTGTGCTAGTGCGGAGACGTAAATCGGCATCGGCAAACCAAAAACGCTCGATCGAGGTCATAGTTTCGTATTCTGTAATTAAGACTAAACCTTCCTGTTCATCAATGTGATAACGGCCCGCCACGGGAATGATTTCCGCATAACCTCGCTCCCGCAGGAGAACACCAGCTTGGGGATTATCTTCATCGGGAATTAGCGCAAAAACGGTGGTTCCTTGATGATTTTCGTTTTCTTTGTCCCACTGCATCGAACCATCCCAACTGACAAAGGCACCCCCCACCGCCTTGGCGGGATCCACTTCGTGCATTTCACAGATAGCGATAATTTTCGGGTTATCGGCGCTTAAAGCTTCCACATAAATCTCGGAATCGCCGGTTTCTGCGCGTCGAAAGGGTAAATGATGGGTGGTGCGCTGAGATTTCCACTGTCCCGCACTTTTCTGAAAAAAGGTCATCCCGTCCATAGTTTTTATCCTCTGTTTTTTCCATCTATTTTAACGCCATAGCCGTTTTCTGTAACCCTTGTCCCCCTCTCTCTCTCATTCATCCCCAAAATAATCATGATCGATTCTCTTGATTTCATAGATTTCTTTGGTCGATACACCTAAGTTATAATCGATCATCAATTGACCTAATTCTTCCCCATCAATCAGCACTATTTTTATCTCATTTCTGGGGGCATATTCTAAAGCCTCTTGGGTAAAATAGTAAGTAGTGATAAAAATACCTTTTTTGGCTCCTTGTCCCGCTAATGCCCCGACAAATTTCTGGATTTCTGGACGACCAACGGCATTATTATCAGCCCATCTTTTGGCTTGAATATAGATTATATCTAAACCGAGTCTATCTTCTTTTATTATTCCATCAATCCCTTGATCACCGCTCTTACCTACCGCTTTACCGGCATCTCTAATCGAGCCACCATAACCCATTTTTACCAGTAATTCTACTACTAATTTTTCAAAAGCATCTGGGGATAATTTTCGCAGAATAGAGAGTAAGTCTGTTGCTAATGCTTGACGAATTTCTTGATAGGAGTTTTCTAGTAATTCATCGGGATTTTGTTCTTGATCAGAAGTTGAGAAATTGCTTTCAAGAGTAATAGTTTCATTTTGCTTATGGACTTGATTGAATTCTTGAAATTCGTGAAACTGTCTGAGAAATTTGGCATCAATTCGAGCAGGATTTTGAGATAAGATTTCTTTTCCTTTCTCAGAAATTACAAAAGTTGCCCTTTGGGGTGAGTCAATTAATCCCGCTTTCTTTAAATAGGTTTTTGCCCAACCGACTCGATTAGCAAAAATTTCTTGTTGTCCACTGGGAAGCATTTCTTTTTTTTCCGCTTCCGTGACTTGGAACTCTCTGACCAAGGCTTCAAAAATTTCTCGATATTTATAAACTTTGCCATCTGCAAGTATTTTTAGTAGAGGCAACATAATCGATTGAAAATCTGGAATAGACATAGTTCAGATGAAAAGCGGGGGCAGTCATCACAATTATACAGCAACAATCTCCAAGAATTTAGATAGATAATAATACCAAATCTGTTTTTAATAGTGCGATTAACTGCCAATCGAACTTTAAAAACCCACTCCCTACTTCCCTAATTCCCCACTTCCCAGAAAAGCCTTTTCAGTGATCAGTAAACAGTAAACAGTGAACTGAAAACTCACATCTGATAACTGATAATTGATAACTGATAACTGAATATAACTTAACTCAGTAAAAAAGACCTATTCGGATGGACAAGAAAGCCGTTTTTCAGTGCTTCCCGTCCTAATAACATCCGAAAACCCATGACATCGCGATTAGTCAAGGTTAATTCGATCGCCCATTGACGACCGCCGAGTAATACACTTGTTCTGATAACAGGACGTAGTTGACTTTGACCCCCAGAATTTTTTACCCGTCGCCATTCGAGGATTTCTGCGGTGGTGGTGACAGTGTGGTGACTATCTTTTTGGTAGGGATGAACTTGAAAGCGCAGCCAATTGCGATCGCCATCTCGAAAAGGATGCAGATCAAAAGCGTGTAGGGCCGAGGAGCGAGCGCCTGTATCAATCTTGGCCTTTATTTTGGTAATGCCTAAATCAGGTAAATCCAGCCATTCTCGCCAACCGATGATGATTTTATCGGGTTTCATCCGTCTATTTAGTTTTTTCTTCTTCAATCTCCCGCTGCATTTGGGCGATTTCTTCGGGAGTCATCGCTTCCAGACGTTTTTTAAAGACGGCATCTTCGTAATCCTTGCGCTGTTTGCCGTAGGTCATATTATCGGTGGCAACTCGAAACAGATAGGTAAAAATCCAACCGATGACACCACCTACCAACACCGCTTGACTCCAAATTCCCGCCGAAGCACTATCTAAACCGGTTTTTTGCAGGACAATGTAGAGGATGCCGCCCATAGCAAACATCCCTATACCGATCCCGATGACATCAATGCGTCTCATGGGTTTTTTTGGGTTGATAACTTAAGCTTTTATGGTACGACGTTGGGGACGGAAGTTAAGGAAAGGACTTAACAACAGCATCCCGGGGAAGAAAAAGCTCATCAAAAAGTACATAAACCCTCTTTCCCAAGAAGATGCCACATACCAGCGCGTATTGAGGTAGTAGTAGATAACGGCGGGAATGACGAGCAAATACAAGACACTGAGAGATAGGTAGATCAGGGCGATGATAATGGTTTCTTGCGTCAGAATTGATTGCATAAGGATTTATTTTTATCAATGGCTGTCGGTGAACGGCAATTCACCTGCTGATTATTTTACCCTGTCTTTCCCCCTTTGTGGCGATCGAATTGGCGGGCTAAAATAATTTATTGAAAATACTCTTGCTAATTAAATTATTTGTGATATGATAAAGAATTGTCGGTCAAATAACGGGGGCGTGGCGGAATGGTAGACGCTACGGACTTAAAATCCGTTGAGCCTTATAAGCTCGTGAGAGTTCGAGTCTCTCTGCCCCCATCGATCAAAAGTCTATATTTAAACTGAGTATTGGGAATTTTAGTACAAATGCCCAAACTGCCTATCCCTGCCCCCTGGAAAAACTTTTTCAGCTAGCCCTATCTAAAATATCCAATAATTCTAGGGGATGATGAATGAGATGATCGGGGTTAAATTGAGTGAGAATTTGAGGGGAATTAAAGCCCCAAGCGACGGCCACCACTTGCACTTGACTTTTTTTGGCAGCAGTAATATCTCTGGTTTCATCGCCGACATAAATCATTTCATCGGGACAGAATTTATTTTGTCGGATCAGGCGATCAAGAATTTTGTGTTTGCCGAATAAAGGCGTTCCCGAACAGATAAAATCAAATAAATTTAAGAGTTGATTATTTGCTAAAAATATGGTGACATTTTCTTTGGTATTAGAAGTTATTATTCCTAATCTATAGCCTCTTTCTTTAAGGGTAAGGAGGCAGTTATCCCAGCCATGGAAGGGTTTCAGGCATTCAATTTGTTTATTTAATTCCCGTTTAACTCGATAGAGTAAAAAAGGGATTTTAACGCGGGAAACTTGGGATTGTTTAATAATTTCTTGGGAACTAAGGTTTTTTAGTCTGGCCAAATCTTCCTCGTTGACGGGTTGATAACCAAAATTTTTAGCCAAACGATTGACAATCTCCACGAAAGTATCGTGGGTATCGGCGATAGTACCATCAAAATCGAACACGACTACTTTAATTGTCATCTTGTGCGGGGTTCGGGGAATGAGCTAAATTAGCCTGGGCATTACGTCGCCACTGCTGGGGTTTAATTCGACGTAGGGCTGACGAGATGAAACGACGATCCCACTCCTCTATAGTTAGATTAGCTAATTCATCCAACCTTGGCGAAAGGTTTTCCGGACGAGGTTGAAAATCCTCCACGTCGGTAACTTGGGCAAAACGTTGATTCCAAGGACAGACATCTTGACAGATATCGCAGCCAGCGACCCAACCCTGTAAATTCTTGGCAATTTCTGTAGGCAAAGTTACAGCACGATTTTCGATGGTATGGTAGGCAATACAGCGATTAGCATCCACCACATAGGGACTAACTATTGCTTGGGTGGGACAGGCGCTTAAACAACGGCTACAGGTGCCACAATGGGCGCTATGGGGTCGATCGGGTTCTAAAGGTAAATTAGTTAATATTTCCCCTAAAAAGACCCAACTGCCGTAATTGCGGGTAATTAAGTTACCATTCTTGGCAATCCAGCCGATCCCTGCTCTTTGCGCCCAAACTTTATCCTGTACTGGTCCAGTGTCCACATAGTAACGGGTTTGAATTTGCTCCCCCTGACTTTCTAACCATTGACTGAGGGCTTTTAATTTTTTACTTAATACTTTGTGATAATCCCTTCCCCAAGCATAACGGGAAATTTTGCCATGGTTTTGTTCTTGACTGTGTTGCTGGGGGGTGTAGTAGTTAAGGGCGAGACAAATTAGCGATCGCACTTCCGGCCAAAGAGTTTTGATATCCTGTCGTTTCGGGTTAGTCATCCAATCCATATGAGCGTGATAACCCCGCTCTAACCAGCTTTTTAGATGGGATACCGCCGAGTCTTGGCTGTCCACAGAGGCAATACCGACCCCATGGAAGCCCAACTCTAGCGCTTTTTCTTTGATCTGTGTTTCTGTCACCATAGAAATATCTTAAGTCAAGTATTTGTAACAATTATTTACAATGATCAATTTATTGAGCCAAATCCCAGGCTGAACAGTTAGAAACCATGATCAACGAAGAAACTGTGGTTCCCGTCCCCGCTATATCGTCCTCATACTAAATCCAGTTATTAAAAACTGATTATTTATTCTCCGTTTTGCCTTTTGCATGAGTAGAAAACGGGTTTCTCCGAGAAACCCGTTTTCTGTGCGTTACTCAACGGATTTAGTATAACTATTGACTTGCTCAATTAACACCCGTCCCTAAAATGACTTGCACTTTGCTAGTACAATTATAGTAAAATAAGAAAGATTAAAACAAATAACCATGTCTCAACCGATTACCATCGAAGATATCTATAAACTTTTTGAGAAAACTAACGAAAAGTTTGAACAATCACGCCAAGAATACGATCGCCGGGCTGCCGAAGCCAAGGACGAAGCCGATCGCCGGGCTGCCGAAGCCGATCGCCGGGCCGCTGAATACGATCGCCGGGCTGCTGAAGCCAAGGCCGAAGCCGATCGCCGTTTGGCCGATCTAGAGAAAACAGTGGCCAATACCAGTCGTGCTGTGGATAGTTTAACCACTCGCTGGGGAAGATTTGTCGAGGAATTAGTCGAACCTGCTGTTATTGGCCTATTTCGTGCCAAAGGTATCGATGTTAAAGAAACCTATAGTCGTGCCAGGGTAAAACGGCAAGGAATAGCCATGGAGATTGACATTTTAGCCGTCGATGAAACCGAGGTAGTTTTAGTAGAATGTAAGTCTCGTTTATCGAAAGATGATGTCAATGAGTTTTTAGAAAAATTAAGTCGATTTAAACAGGCATTTCCCCATTATAGAAACTATCAGGCTTATGGTGCAGTGGCGGGAATAGAAATAGACGAAGGAGTAGATCGTTATGCCTATAAACAAGGTTTATTTGTGATTAAACCGTCGGGAGAAACGGTAGAAATCATTAATGATTCTGGTTTCGAGCCTAAATTATGGTAGGAGCAAGATGTTCCTCTCATCCGGCAAAGTATTGACAGCCGGTTTAATTTTTCCAACCTAAGACTAGACTAACCTATGGATAGGATGCAGAATTAGTATTCATATCTTGCTTCAGTAACATCTTACCTAACTAATTTTTGAGGATTCAAAAACCGCAAAAATAAGGACTAAATCACCTAAAATCTGTGAATAGAGCATTTAAAATTCTCCTGACTACTGACGACCGGCTCCTAACCCCAACAACAATTTTTGATTTTTACCAGAGGTCTAGTAACGACTTGTCCTAAAATTGCCAATACCCAGTTTCAATGCACAAGAGTCTGATAGCTAAAAACTGGCTCCAGTTTTTGCCCGGGATAGCACAGCTTGATCGCAGTGGATCGTAAAATGAGATAATGCTAACTTTGAGAGTCAGAGAGACTATGAGTGAATTCGACTACGATTTAATTATTATCGGTGCTGGAGTTGGTGGCCACGGGGCAGCCCTACACGCAGTCAAATGTGGGCTAAAAACAGCTATTATCGAAGCCAAAGATATGGGAGGAACCTGTGTCAATCGCGGTTGTATTCCTTCTAAAGCTTTGCTGGCAGCCTCGGGACGAGTGCGCGAATTAGCCGATAGTGACCATCTGAAAAGTCTAGGTATTGCCATCGGTGGCGTTAATTTTGACCGTCCAACAATTGCCGATCATGCTAACAACCTTGTCAGTAAAATTAGAGGCGATCTCACTAATAGTCTTAAACGTCTCAAGGTTGATACTATCCACGGTTGGGGAAAAATCGCCGGCCCGCAAAAAGTTAGCGTCATCGGGGATAGTGGCGAAAAAATCTACACCGCTAAGGATATTATGCTCTGTCCGGGGTCGGTTCCCTTTGTCCCACCGGGGATCGAGATCGATCATAAAACGGTTTTTACCAGTGATGAGGCCGTTAGATTAGAAACTTTACCCAAGTGGATTGCAATTATCGGCAGTGGTTATATCGGTCTGGAATTTTCGGATATATACACCGCTTTGGGTTGTGAAGTGACGATGATCGAAGCTTTAGATAGTCTCATGCCTGGATTTGACCCAGAAATCTCGAAAATCGCGGAAAGAGTTCTGATTAAACCTAGAGACATCGAGACTTATGTGGGAGTTTTGGCAAAAAGTATTAAACCGGGGAATCCCGTGGCCATTGAACTGGTGGACGCAAAAAGCAAAGAAGCGATCGAAATTTTAGAGGTAGATGCTTGTTTAGTCGCTACAGGGAGAATCCCAGCGACCAAGAATCTCGGACTGGAATTTGTCGGGGTAGAACTGGATAAACGCGGTTTTATTGCGGTTAATGACAAAATGCAGGTAATTCAGGACGGTGAACCGATTCCCCATCTCTGGGCCGTGGGTGACGCTACGGGTAAAATGATGTTAGCTCACGCTGCTTCGGGTCAAGGGGTAATAGCCATTGAAAATATCTGTAATCGCCCAAAAACCATCGATTATCGCAGTATTCCCGCCGCCGCTTTTACCCACCCCGAAATTAGTTATGTGGGTTTAACGGAACCGCAAGCAGAAGTTTTGGGACAGCAAGAAGGGTATAAAGTCGCTGCTGTCAAGACCTATTTTAAGGGAAATTCCAAAGCTTTAGCGGAAGGAGAAACGGAAGGCATCGCTAAAGTCGTTTATCGTCAGGATACGGGGGAATTACTCGGTGTTCATATTATCGGTATCCACGCATCGGATTTAATTCAAGAAGCGGCCAATGCGATCGCTGAACGTAAATCTGTCCATGAACTCGCTTTCCGCATCCACACCCATCCAACTCTCTCAGAAGTCCTCGACGAAGCTTATAAACGAGCAGAAGTAGCAGCATAGAGTCAGTTATCAGTTATCAGTTATCAGTTATCAGTTATTACCGTTAAGTTTCCGACTCCTGAATTCTGACTACTTTCTCTTTTTTTACTTTTTACTTTCAAGATTATGTTTGGATTAGGTTGGCCAGAAATAGTAATTATTGCTGTCGTTGTTCTCCTGATATTTGGACCGAAAAAAATACCCGAATTTGGGGCAGCTTTGGGGAAAACTTTACGGGGATTTAAAGAAGAAATCAATCAAGATGAGCAAGAAATTGAAGACAGTGACGAGAAAATGAGATAGATTTCGGCTCTCAGGGCGAATGCAATTCGCCCCTACAATAATATTATTGCGCCAATGGTAGGGGCGCACCGCGTGCGCCCAAAAATTGAGATGCCCCCCCTAATTTGTTAAGCTAAAGGTTTTGATGTACTTAGTTTCTAACCTTCTTTTTAGGTAGGAGAATTGCCAGATTCTTTCTTGGAGCCTCTTGCCCTCAGAAGCTGTTTACTGTTTACTGTTGACTGTTCACTAAATATCTGCTTCTCCCCCGACGACCACATCGCGGATACGGAGACTGGGGCCACCGCAGCCGACGGGTAAACCACTTTGACCCCCTTTTCCGCAGCCTCCCGACTCGTCCCAGTAGAAATCATCAGCAATTGCCTCAATATTGCCTAGGGTTTTAAAGACATTACCGGAGAGAGTAACATCTTTAACGGGTTCAGCAATTTCTCCATCGCGAATCATCCAAGCTTCCCCGGCGCTAAAAGTGAACATTTCGCCGTTAGTCATGCCTCCCTGCCAATTTTGGGCATAAACTCCCGTTTTTATGCCCGAAAATAACTCTTTAACGGGAGTGGTTCCCCGTTCAATCCAAGTGTTGGTCATGCGGACAATGGGCGGATAATGATAATTGAGACAACGGGCGTTACCGGTCGGTTTTTCGCCTAATTTGCCCGCCGTTTCCCGCGAATGCAGTCTTCCCACCAAAACCCCATCTTTAATTAACTGAGTCGTCGTCGCGGGGGTTCCCTCATCGTCATAAAAATAACTGCCCCGATGACCTTCTGGACTGGCCCCGTCAAAGATTTGCAGGTTATCCGGTCCAAAACGTTTGCCCATACTCATCACTTCCAAAAGGTCGGGATTTTCGTATAACATATCTGCCTCGGAAAGGTGGCCAAAAGCCTCATGGACGAACAAACCGGTTAAAATGGGATCGATGACGACGGTGTAGGTATCGCCCTTGACAGGGGGCAAAACTAGGGCTTGTAGGGCCCGTTTAGCCGACCCCTGCACCTGTTCCTCTAAATTGACCAGATCCTCGAAAGCTTTTCGGGATCCCGTGGTTTCCCGGCCTGTTTGTACGCTGTCCCCATCCCTAGCGGTGGCCGAAAAACGCATTTCTACGTCTGACCATTTTTGTTCGATTAAAGTCCCGTCAGAAGTGCCTAAAAGAATATGTTGACTGCTATCGCTGTAACGGACGGAAGTGGTGGCAATACTGGGATGATGTTGACGCAGTAAATTATTATAGTGATCGCAGAGGGCTTTTTTATCGGCTAATGGCACTAAACGCGGGTCTGTTCCCGTTAAAGGCAATTCACAGGAGATAATTACAGGTTCTACTGGAGCAATCAGGGTTTCTTCTTCCCCAATTAAACGGGCAGCAGCGATCGCATCTTCTAATCGTTCCTGTAAACTGGATAATTGATTAAAGCTGGCAAATCCCCAACCTCCTTTATAACAAGCGCGTACCTGACCACCGATAGCAATACCTTCGCTGAGGGTTTCCACTCGTTCGGAACGTAGTAGAATATTTGTCCCCCGCGCTTCTTCCAGACGAATTGTCAGGAAATCGACGCGGTTTTTATAACGGTTAATCAGTTCACTAATTAGGTTTTTATAATCGTTTAGAGTATCGGTCATAGGAATTAGGAAGTGGGGTGTCGGGTGTGATGGGGTAGTGGGGTAGTGGGGTGTGATGGGGTGATGGGGTGTGGGGTGTGATGGGGTGTGGGGTGTGGGGTGTGGGGTGTGGGGTGTGATGGGGTAGTGGGGAGATGGGGTAGTGGGGAGATGGGGTAGTGGGGCATTTGGCTGAAATTTCCCTAAACCCCTAAATCCCTATATCCCCTTTCTAACTGATAACTGATTACTGATAACTGATAACTGATAACTGATAACTGATAACTGATACTGATAACTGATAACTGATAACTGAAATTAGGCGAGATAATCCTGTAAAGCTTTCACCTCTAAAGGTTCTGATTGCAGGGATTTTAAGGCCGCTACTGTCGCTTTTGCCCCGGCGATAGTGGTGATAATTGGTAACTTATAATCGAGGGCAGTGCGGCGAATTTGTCGGCCATCATTTTGGGATTCTTCACCACTGGGAGTATTGACAATAAACTGAATCCAGTCATTTTTGATCCAATCGATAACGTGGGGACGACCTTCGTGAATCTTTAGCACTAAATCGATATTTTCGCAACCGTTTTCTAACAAAACTTCACGAGTTCCAGAAGTGGCGACGACGCGAAAACCGAGGGATTGCAGATCCTTAACCACGGGAACCATCGGGGTTTTATCGCGATCGTTCATCGAGACAAAAACCGTCCCACTGGTGGCTAAAATCACGCCGGCGGCCATTTCTGCTTTAGCGAAAGCTTTGCCAAAATCGCTGTCAATCCCCATTACTTCCCCTGTAGAACGCATTTCTGGTCCTAGGAGAGTATCAGCACCGGGGAACTTCTGGAAGGGTAAAACCGCTTCTTTCACGGCAATATGACGGGGAATTGCTTCGCTGATGATACCCAATTCTGCTAGGGTTTTGCCCGACATGACGAGGGAGGCAACTTTTGCCAGAGGAACTCCCGTTGCTTTGGAAACGTAGGGAACGGTACGACTAGCGCGGGGATTCGCTTCTAAGATATAAACTGTCTCCCCCTGCACCGCATACTGGATATTCATCAAACCGATTACTTTTAAAGCTTTCGCTAGTTCCACCGTCCATTGTCGAATTGTGGTTAAAACCGAGGCGCTCAGGGACGTATGGGGGATAGAACAGGCAGAATCGCCCGAATGTACGCCCGCTTGTTCGATATGTTCCATTAATCCCCCGATAACTACTGTTCCCGTGGCATCTGACAGGGCATCCACATCCACTTCGATGGCATTTTCGAGGAATTTATCGATTAAAATCGGGTGATCCGGTTCTATCTGTACTGCATACTTCATATAGCGTTCCAATTCGCTATCGGAATAGACGATTTCCATTGCCCGACCGCCCAAAACATAGGACGGACGTACTACTACAGGATAACCGATGCGTTGAGCCACTGCTTGGGATTCTTGGAAATTGCGGGCAATACCGTTGGGGGGTTGTCGGATATCTAATTCTCGGAGGATTTGTTCAAAACGTTCCCGATCTTCGGCGGTATCGATCGAATCGGGTGAAGTTCCCCAAATTTTGGTATTTACGGGACAATTAGGCGATTCTAAATATTTTTGCAGGGGAACCGCCAGTTTTAAGGGAGTTTGCCCACCGAATTGAATAATTAAACCCTCTGGTTGTTCCGCTTCGATGATATTTAAGACATCCTCTTTGGTCAGGGGTTCAAAGTAAAGGCGATCGCTGGTATCGTAATCGGTGGAGACAGTTTCCGGATTAGAGTTGACCATAATCGTCTCAAAACCGGCGTTACTGAGGGAAAAAGCGGCATGACAACAACAGTAGTCAAATTCTATCCCCTGACCGATGCGATTGGGACCACCACCGAGGATCATCACTTTACGTTTATCGGAGGGTAAAACTTCCGATTCTACCTGTTCGTAGGTGGAATAATAGTAGGGTGTTAGGGCTTCAAATTCTGCCGCGCAGGTATCCACCATTTTATAGACTGGAACAATACCCAAACCCTTGCGATAACTTCTTACTTCGTCCTCGCTGGTGTTGGTGGCGAAGGCGATTTGGCGATCGCTAAATCCCTGTTGTTTAATAGCGAATAGGTCCTCTTTGCCGAGACTTTTCAGGGGAGTTCGTTTGAGAAACTTCTCAGTTTCCATCAAATCGGCCAATTTATCGAGGAACCAGGGATCAATCCCGGTTAGTTCGTGGATTTCCTCCCCATTCATGCCCAATTTAAAAGCATGATAGATACTATAAACTCGTTCGGGGTTAGGTGTCCGCAAACCGGCCCGGACTTCCGAGAGGGGGGGGAGAGTTTCGACTTTATCGCAACCAAAGCCAAAACGTCCCGTTTCTAGGGATCGAAGTGCTTTTTGAAAGGATTCTTGGAAAGTTCGACCGATAGCCATGGCTTCCCCGACGGATTTCATCTGGGTGGTTAGAATCGGTTGGGAGCCAGGGAATTTCTCGAAGGCAAAGCGAGGAATTTTGGTGACGACGTAATCGATAGTCGGTTCAAAGGAAGCCGGGGTTTTTTTGGTGATATCGTTGGGAATTTCGTCTAAAGTGTAGCCTACGGCTAGTTTAGCGGCAAATTTAGCGATTGGGAATCCCGTAGCTTTTGATGCCAGGGCCGAAGAACGGGATACCCGGGGATTCATCTCAATCACGATTACGTCGCCGTTAGTGGGATTAACGGAGAATTGGATGTTTGATCCGCCGGTTTCTACGCCAATCTCCCGAATAATTGCCTTAGAATAGTCCCGGAGGCGTTGGTATTCTTTATCGGTTAGGGTTTGGGCGGGCGCAACTGTAATCGAGTCGCCGGTATGGACCCCCATCGGGTCAAAGTTTTCGATCGAACAGATGATCACCACGTTATCGGCTAGATCGCGCATTACCTCTAATTCGTATTCTTTCCAGCCAATTAGGGATTTTTCGACGAGAATTTGCGATGTAGGCGAACAATCTAGACCATACTGGGCCATCGGTTCAAATTCTTCTTGGTTATAGGCAATACCGCCCCCCGTTCCGCCTAAAGTGAAGGCCGGCCGGATAATGAGGGGATAGGAACCGATCTGATGGGCGATCGCTTTTGCTTCTTCTAAATTGTTGGCAATCCCCGAAGGACAGACGGGAACACCGATTTTCTCCATTGCTTTTTTGAATAGTTCCCTATCTTCGGCTTTTTCAATAGCGGGGAGTTTTGCCCCGATCAGTTCCACGTTATATTTTTCTAAAACGCCGCTTTTGGCCAAAGCTACCGCGGTATTGAGGGCAGTTTGACCGCCCATAGTCGGTAGAATGGCATCGGGACGTTCTTTGGCGATAATTTTCTCGACAATTTCCGGCAGAATTGGTTCAATGTAGGTGCGATCGGCCATTTCCGGGTCGGTCATGATCGAGGCGGGGTTAGAATTGACTAAAATTACCTCATAACCTTCTTCTCGTAGGGCTTTACAGGCTTGAGTTCCCGAATAGTCGAATTCACAGGCTTGTCCGATGACAATCGGGCCAGCGCCCAAGATTAGGATTTTCTTTAAGTCATCACGGCGTGGCATAGGCTTAGGGTTGCTTGACGATAAACCCCAATCATTGTATATGTTGTCACCCTCGATCCCGCAAAGCTTTATTTAGGTTTAATGACCTTGTTGACTTGAGGACGCGGTCGGCAGGAGATTATTTTTATGGCTCTTCGTTACTTGTTGTGGTTCGATAGGGGGGCATAAATTGACTAAATCCTTCTCTGGCAAGAGACTTAATTGATGAGTTCGCTCTAGATCAAAAACAATTAACAAAAATCGCCAAATGCCTTTCTACATAAGGGTTACATCCCTTATAACCCCAGTCCATTGCATAACACAAACCGAAGAACCATTCATAATTCATAATTCCCACACCCCACTTCCCCACTTCCCCCATTTCGCTGATAACTGATCACTGTTTACTGATCACTGATATCGCCTACAATGATAAGATTGTTTTCAAAGATACAATAGGCGTTTGTCTTCGCTAGAGAGTTTATGAAAGTTGGCGATCAAGTTCGTGTAATTGAGTCCGTGGTGGTTTATCATCATCCTGAACACAAATCGAATCCTTTTGACGTGAAAGGACTAGAGGGACAGGTGAAAGCGTTTGTCACCGAATGGCGTGGCAGACCGGTTAGCGCCAATCTACCTGTCCTCGTCGAGTTCAGTAAAAAGTTTAAAGCCCATTTTCGAGATTTTGAGTTAGAAATCGTGGAAAAAGCCGCCGAATAGGGACTTTTTCGCTTATTTAAGCTACAAAGCGAATAAATTTATTTTTGCCCACCTGTAGGACTTTTCCAGTTAAAGCTTCGGCTGTCTCAAAACTTTTGTCCACATCGGTGATTTTCTCACTATCGATTCTGACTGCACCCCCCTGAATCTGTCTTCTCCCTTCGCCGCTACTTTTACATAAGCCGGTGGCCGCAAGAAGATAGAATAATTTCAGGGGAAAAGTGACCGATGTGAGGGAAAATTCGGGTACAGAGGCCGCAGCTGCCGTATTTCCCTGTAGAACTATCTCCTGCGCCGTTTTTTGTGCCTTTAATGCTTCCTCTTTCCCGTGAAACTGGGCAACTACCTCGATCGCCAGTTGTTTTTGTGCCTCTCGCGGATTGCTTGGCATAGCATCTAAGGGCAAGTTTGTCAATAGTTCGTAATAATCTTTTAGCAAAGCGTCGGGGGTTTTTTCCAGTTTCGAGTACATGGACAGGGCCGATTCCCGCAATCCCACATAATTATTCAGGGATTTGGACATTTTTTGACTGCCATCAGTTCCGATTAAAATCGGTAAAAGTAGCCCGAATTGCGGTTTTTTGCCGAAATATTTCTGTAAATCACGACCGACGGCAATATTAAATTTTTGATCGGTTCCTCCCAATTCCACATCGGCCTCGACAGCTACGGAATCATAACCCTGCATTAAGGGATAGAGAAATTCATGGAGAAAAATCGGGTTTTCCTTGTCGTAGCGTTCGGAAAAGCCTTCTTTTGCCAACATTTGCCCCACAGTCATGGTGGAGAGAAGTTCGAGAATTTGCGAGAGGTCTAATTTCCCTAACCATTCCGAGTTATAGCGAATTTCTAGGCGATTAGGGGTGTTAAAATCTAAAATTGGGCGTAATTGTGCCAGATAATTCTCGGCATTAGCTCTCACTTCTTCGCTCGTCAATTGTTTTCTAACTTCCGATTTTCCCGTCGGATCGCCAATTCTAGCGGTAAAATCACCAATAATCACCACTGCTAAATGACCGGCATCCTGGAAAGCACGCAGTTTCCGAAAAGGGATACTATGACCTAGGTGAATATCGCTGCCGGTGGGGTCAATACCTAGTTTAATTCTTAAAGGGCGATCGGTAGTTTGCAGTAGTTGGGTTAAATTTTCCCTAGGGTCTTGGGAGTTGGGTTGATGGGGGAATAGGTCACTGGTTCCACGGGTTAGCCAGTCTAGGGAGGAAGATACGGTCATTGTTGCTCATTTTCCACAGCCTTTTCATTATAGTTTTTTATTATGTCAAGTAACAAGCAAAAGGTAAATAAACCGGCATCTTCACTAAGAGTCGATAACATCTTGACAATTCTCTCGATCGAATATAGAGTCTTAAAATCTTCTTTTTCAAAATTATCAAAAAATTTTCTGTCTTGAATTGCGATCAGATAAGCCAATGAATCCTAGTTATAATAACTCTATACCCGTGCAGAGGATCAAAGTTTCTGTGATTGTTTCTACCTATAAATCAGCAGAGTTTATCCGGGGTTGTCTAGAGGATTTAGTTACTCAAACTCTTTATCAAAAGGGAGAAGTAGAAATTATTATTATCGATAGTGCTTCTCCGGAGAATGAAGGGGAGATTATCCAAGAGTTTCAAGAAAATTATCCTAATATTATTTACCAGAGAACTAAAGAACGAGAAACCCTGTACTGCGCTTGGAATCGCGCTATTAAACTAGCTAGGGGTCTTTATCTGACCAATGGTAATACTGATGATCGTCACTGTTTCAATGCTCTGGAAATTATGGCTAATTATCTAGATAATAATAGGGAGATTAGTTTAGTTTATGCCGATCAATTAATTACTACAATTAAAAATGATACTTTTGCCACTACCCCAGCTTTAAAACATTGGAATTGGCCAAATTACTCCTATGAACAGATGCGTCAAGGTTGTTGTGTGGGTTCCCAACCAATGTGGAGAAAAATGATGCACGATAAATATGGTTATTTTCAGGAAAATTTTCGCTGTGCTGGTGATTACGAATTTTGGTTAAGAATCGGCAGTCAAGGGGAAAAAATGGCTTTAATTCCTGAGATTTTAGGTTTATATTATTTAAATCTCCAAGGTTTAGAACATGGCAGCAATGGTCAAGCATTAGAGGAACATTATCAAGTATGTAAAATCTATGAAATTCCTCACCCAGAAATTAAGGATATAGAAATTAAACCCAATCCAGTTAAGATGGAAGATTTAGGGAAAATTTTAAATAAGGATGAGCGAGAAAAATTACAAACAATTCAAGCTATCTCCCAGAAAAGATGCCCTATTATTGTTATTGATGGCGTGATTTTTCAAATCAATCAAGGAAAATTAGCCAGGGTTTGGTCTTCAATTCTAGAGCATTGGAGTCAATTAGAATTGACTCAACAGATTGTTATTTTAGATAGAAATAACAGCGCACCAAGATGGGAAGAATTTAAATATTGGCCTGCGGAATCCTACGATTATAATTGTACGGGAAAGGATGCCAGAAAAATCCAAGCTATTTGCGACCGCCTACAGGCTAATTTATTTATTTCCACTTTTTATACCAGTCCCTTAACCACTCCTTCTCTACTTTTGCTTGCTTCTGAATCCCCAGAAGAAAATGGTAATTTACCAGTAGATTTAGAAAAACACTATGCAATTTTGTCCGCTTCTAGAATCATCACTTTTTCCTCTGATATCGCCCAAAATTTAAGAAGGTTATACCCGAAAATTACCCCCGAAAAAATTGGTATTATCGAGCTTGTTGAAGTTAATCAAAAAATAGCGGCAGAAATTAGTAATTTTTTCCAGTATGCGCTCAGTGAAACTAAGGAATCAAGTCAGAATCAAGTCTGGTTAGAGTTAAGAAAATTACAGGAAGCACAACAGACAATGTATCTGAAACAACAGCAAGATTATCATACTATGCAAGAGATGGAAATATCACTAAGAGAATTAGAAAATAATCATAATTATCTCCAGAAAAATAATCAGGAATTACAGGAACAAATTAACTATTTGTCCTCCCGTAAGGGAATAGTAAAAACCCTAGCGAAAACTTCTATTTTACTTCTTGCTAAGATCAAGAAAAAACTCCCAATATTTTAGGGAATTAAGAGAAAGTTTCCTAACAATGATCCGATCCTGGCACGGCAGTGCCTAAAAGTGGTAAAGTAATGTTAAGAATTAGAGGAGAAAACACTGTGCCACATTCGATCGTCACTGGAATTTGTGAAGGGGTTGCTGATTGCGTTTCCGCTTGTCCTGTTGCTTGTATCCATCCAGGACCGGGTAAAAATGTTAAAGGAACAGATTGGTATTGGATTGATTTTGCCACTTGTATCGACTGTGGTATCTGTCTTCAAGTATGTCCCGTCGAAGGTGCAATTCTGCCAGAAGAACGTCCCGATTTACAAAAAACGCCCTAATTTATCAGTTATCAGTTATCAGATATAAGTTATCAGATGTAAGTTTTAAGTTATCAGATGTAAGTTTTCAGTTTACTGATTACTGAAAATGCTCCCCACTTCCCCACTTCCCTACTTCCCCACTTCCCCACTTCCCCATTCATATTACTCTCTCCTATCTCCTTTTTACCTTGCCATGGATTATCTTTTAGAAGTTGAACAAGTTTATGCTGGTTATGTGCAGGATTTATACATATTGCAAGGGGTTAACTTTCGCATTGCACCGGGGGAATTAGTCACAGTTATCGGTCCCAATGGTGCAGGAAAATCTACCCTTGCTAAGACGATTTTTGGTTTATTAAAACCCAGTGCTGGAACTATCACTTTTAAGGGAAAAAATATCGCTGGTTGGAAATCTAATCAAATCGTTCCCCTCGGTATGGGTTATGTTCCCCAAATTGCTAATGTTTTTCCATCCCTTAGCATCGAGGAAAATCTGGAAATGGGGGCTTTTACCAGTAAAAAAGCGATTAAACCCCTAAAAGAGCGCATTTATGGCATGTTTCCTCGTTTGGACGAGCGCCGTCGTCAGAAAGCTGGCACTTTATCCGGAGGGGAAAGACAGATGTTAGCCATGGGACGAGCGCTGATGTTGCAACCAGATTTATTAATTCTCGATGAACCTTCGGCAGCTTTATCTCCTATCTTAGTAACCAGCGTTTTTGAACAGATAAAAGCGATTAATCAGACGGGAACTGCAATTATTTTAGTGGAACAGAATGCCAAAAAAGCCCTAATGATGTCCGATCGAGGTTATGTTTTAGAAAGTGGTCAAGATCGTTTTCAGGGATCGGGTCAAGATTTACTCAATAACCCGAAAGTAGGGGAATTATACCTCGGGGCGGCTGATCATGGGGCCAAACGAGATGATTAGGAATTTGTTAAAGATTTAGGGGGATTTTGATTTCTTCCCAGAATTTAGCGATAGGATAGTAATTGAGTACAAATCTCTACGGCCCTGATGTCAAGGTGATAAGCCAGCAGACCCTAAATATATCTGTGGATATTTATTCATCGATCAAGACATTTGTGCTACTGCATTGAGAGCATAACTTTTAGTAATAAAAGGAGAAGTCATGGCTGTTAAAAGTCCTCCGTAATCAAGATTAAAACTGACTTCGCTCCCTACTTTTAACCTCTTATTATGACTATCAAGAACTAGATGATCGCTACTAGAACCTAATATTTTTATCTCCTGACTCGCTTGCAATCCAGAGATAAGAACATCCTGTCTTCCTAATGCAATAATAACTCGACGGTGAATGCCTTGATCAATAAAGCTAGGAACATTACCAAAAGCATCTCGACCAATTTCTCCAGAGGGTAGAGATGGTTTATCTTTAGATTCGATTACTTCAGCAATTAACCGAAAAGCATCGGTATATAAACCAGGTATCACTTGTCGATTAACTGTTTCACAACCTAATAAAATTGATTCTCCTAAACGCAGATTATTAATCCGACCAACTTCGCTACTTTTTTGATACCATTGATAGTTAGCAGAATTGCCTCCTGAAATAATCGGTAATTTTATTAAAAATTCCTGCTCAATTGTATCTGTTAACACGGATAATTTGCTCATATTATGGCTATCAGGTTTAATACCTCCATAACAAGCCAAATTACAACCCAGTCCAACAATTTTGATAAAGGGAAAAGCGAGGGTTTTTTTGATGAACTTGATGAGATCTTTCGGCAGTACACCTTCGCGTAAATCCCCTAACTCCGTCATGATAATAATGCGGTGTATTTTTTGTTTTTCTTGAGCATAATAGGAAAGTTCCTGAATTGTTGCTAATTCGGTATTTAAGCTGATATCTGCAATGTTAACCACTGATTCTGCTTGACTCAAGGCAGTACGCAACAGAACAAAAGTTGTCACTATTCCTGCTTGTTTCATTTTGAGAATATTTTCGATTCGAGAGTCAGCGATAAAGTTGACTCCACCTTGAATCATCGCCAAGGCGATCGAGGGATCACCCAAAATCGCTTTGGAAACTCCCATCACAGAAAGTCCCTTGCTGCCGTATAATTGGCAGAGTAAACGAGCATTATGGCGTATTTTCGGGAGAGAAATCTCGATTCTGGGTAAAACGTCTTTCATCAGCCTATTTGCTCCCAATTGCGGGAATTGCAGCTAAAATTTCCCCTTTGATTTTCCGGTTTAATTTCGGAAAGCGATCGCATAAAGCTTGGACTAATTTCTCACATCCGTGTAACAAAACATCAGTAGTCGGTAACTGAAAATCTCGCTCATATTTGGCAATAATACGCTCAGTGGCTGCTGCGGTGAGATTTTCGTGATTAATCGCAATAGCGATAACTTTAGTGGGAGAAATTGCCTCAATTAGTGAAATTTCTTCCTGTAATTTTGGCATGGCTAAATGAGGAAAATCACAGCGAAATTTTCGGGCTGGGGGATGTTGTAAAATAATCCCATCGGGCATACTTCCTTTCAAAATTCCCACGGAACTCATAAAAGCAGGATGACTCAGAGAACTTTGTCCTTCCACTAAAATAATATCGGGTTTTTCTTGCTCAAAAGCTTGAACCACAGCATTTTCAATTTCACCGATGACAAATTGAGAAACCAAAGCATCGATCGAAACCCCATATCTTGCTCCCTGCATCAAGCTAGTTTGTCCAGTAGCGACTAAGACAGACTTAATACCCAAGCCTTGGAGAGTTTGATTAACTGCCACCGCAGTGGTCATTTTTCCGCAAGCACAATCGGTTCCTAAAAAGGCAATAACGGGGATATTTACTTGGGAAATTTGCCCAGTAAATACATGAAGATCAGCTAATTGTGGTGGTTTACGAATGTCTGTAATTTGCACACCATACTGACTAGCTTGCTCCCTAAATTCTAAATCTTCGGAGAAGAATTGATGCAAACCATTAATAATATCCATTCCTTGTGCCATTGCTTCTAAAATTAGCAGCCTTTCTAGGGGGGGAATAAACGCTTCTAAGGGTGCTTTGCCGTAGATATAACAATTGGGAACATCTCTAAGTTTTTCTAAGGCTGTTTGTAAATTGGCAAAAATGGGAATATGATTTTTTTTGTCTCCTAATGCTTCTCCCGCATCTTTTCCTGTTAAGGAACTATCCAGCACACCAACAATTGTATATATTTCTGATTGTCGGATCAAGCCAGCTGCCGTTTTTCCATCCACACGTCCAAACTGATTTTCACAGTAAATTAAAGCCGTTTTTTTCGTTGATACCACTTTCTTAATCTCCTGAATATTAGATAATTGAAATTTCACTCCTAACTCCCAGTAAGTAGGGAGGCACAATTATTTGTAGGATGGTTTAGCGGTAGCGTAACATGAGCGGGCGTTGGTTTTCATGCTTCAACCCAACCTACGTTCATCTTATATTTAATTCCACCCACCTACTTAAGACTATTTATTCTTCTTCCTCTTCTTCTTCTTCTTCTATAGCATAATTATCTGGATCGATAATATCGTCTAATTCTTCTAAAATTTGCGAATCGGGATGAGCATCAGATTGACGTAATTTTAATCTTCCTGTCCGTTCTAACCAATGGAGAAGGGTTTCTTTGGAAGTTATCTGCATAACAGGAATTGCCTGATAGCGAGGTTCTTGACTAAGAGAAGGATTAAATTTCATACCTGTTGAATTTCCTTTGAGAAGTTATCTCTATTGGTTGTTCTATTGTTGATCACGAAGCAACCCACAAAAAACTGAAAAAAATTGTCATACCAATTTTCAATAGTCGTGACTAACATCTGAAAGTGCAATTCCTTTCTCCGAGAGGGATTGCGCTTTGAAATGATCAACAAAGTCTGTCATTACTTTTGAAAAATGATATCAAGTTTAGCAAAGTAAAAAAGTTCAGCTGTCAGATTTACTATTTGGACAGATAGATAGAGTCGGTTCCAATATACGCTCCCGATACTTGGGATGCAGACTCTATGGTGTAAATTAAAGTTTTCCTGTCTCGCTCAACTTAAATGTCAATCCTACGGTTTTTATCTAGCTAACGGAAAAGGTGATTAATAACACCAAAGCAACCAATAAAACCGCCCCTAATCCTTGCAAAATATACCATTTTTGCTGTTCTAAAGATGGGTATTTTGATAGATAAATCTTGGGTTCGCTACCATAGTTATTGATGATTCCTTCATCATCTACTGTATAGCCCTCTGGGAGAGGTATATTAAGTGATTGATAGTTTTGCCCGTTTATATCTAGTTTAACCTCAGCAGGAATTAATTCACTTCCATCGCTTGGGGAATAGACTGTCGCACCTGTCTCTTGATTAGATTTAGTAGAGTAGTGCATGATCATCTCTCTTCAAAATCTGAGTATAACACAGAATAAGGCGAAATGGTTTTTAGGCTAATTTTTTCCTAGGGCTTTAATCAGCAAATTTGGCTAATGTCGGCAAATTAAAGCCAAAAATATGATTTTATAACTTGACAAAGCTAGATAAAAACATTTAGTCATCTCGCTATTTACTTTTTAGCATACCAGCGCCATAAAACTCGGGCTAAACGTTGGGGATCGTGACTAACTTTGCCAGTAACTTCATCTTCTGCCATTACATTCGCTAAAACAATGCGATAACCCATTTTTCCCACTTCCTCGCGATCTAAAAACACAGGATGACTATGCTCTTGGGCGTATAATTGTAGGGATTGGGGCGATGGGAAAGTTCTTTGGGCCAAAACCGCATCAATAATGCGTTCTTCACAGACTCCTTCGATCGCTCGCAAATGATCAGCCACCGAATAATTGTCTGTTTCCCCGGGCTGGGTCATAATATTACAAACATAGACCCGGGGGACTGTCACCTGTGCCAGGGCCTGACGAATTGCGGGAACCAACAAATTAGGGATAATACTGGTATAAAGACTACCCGGCCCGATGATAATATAATCTGCCTCCTTGATTGCCGCTAAAGCAGCCGGTAAAGCGACCGGATCGGCAGGATGACAGCCAATCTGACGAATTTGGCCCATAGCTTCGGTTATCTTCGATTCTCCCTCAATAATGCGCCCATCGGCTAACTTAGCCCAGAGACTAACATCGGTAAGGGTAGCAGGTAGCACTTTACCGCGAATGGCCAAAACTTTGGCACTAGCATCGATCGCCTGTTCCAGATCGCCAGTAATCTCGGTCATAGCACTGATAAATAAATTACCAAAACTGTGGCCCGATAAACCATCCCCGGCATGAAAGCGATATTGAAACAATTCCGTTAATAACTTTTCCTCATCGGCTAAAGCGGCGATACAATTGCGAATATCCCCCGGGGGTAAAATGCCCATTTCCCGACGTAATCGGCCCGAAGAACCGCCATCATCAGCTACGGTGACAATAGCGGTGATATTGGAACTATACTGTTTTAAACCGCGTAAAAGCGTCGATAAACCTGTACCGCCACCAATTGCTACAATTTTCGGGCCGCGATGAAGACGACGATGGGTGCGTAGGAGATCAACTAATTCCTCCGATGCGTCCGGTTGTAGTGCTTCTGTAATCGTTTCGACGGTGCGACTCTGACCCCAGAATAACAAAAAGACACCCAGCAAAACCGCCAGCGGCCCAGAAACAGAATTGGGAACCAAGCGTGCGATCATTTCTAATGCTTGGGAAACAAACTCTAAAAAGCGATTAACTGGGGTTAATTTTACCCAAATAGCCAAACCGAAGGAGGTGAGAAAAACGCCGGTTAAACTGATTAAAAGCCAGCGTTTGACAAAAAGACCGGGAGAAAGCCATTTAAACCAACGATTAACTCGTTTAGGCGTTTTTCTGCCCACAGAAGCGGCTATTTTCCCCTTCTGAGCGTTGAGTTCCCGTAGCGTCTGTTTAAATGGACTCATAGATGTGGCCTGGCAGCGAACGCATTGATTCTGGAGAGACTGTAGCCGAAAAAGGGGACAAACTCAAGCTTAATTAGGGTCTGCTGAAAAAGTTTTTTGTGGGGAGAGGGTGTGGGGTGTGGGGTGTGGGGTGTAGGGTTTTCCCGATTTTGAGGAGGTCAATTACCTAATTTTCAGGGAAAAAGTCCAGGGATTTTCCCCCCGATCACTCCCAGATCCAGTACTTTTTGATTGACAAAAAGTCTAAAAGTCTTACCCAACATGGTTTTTAGATTCATTCAGCCAGCCTAACCTAACCTCCCACCTGGGAATAGGCCGCCTCGGAAATTGTGGGAATATCGGCGTATTTGCCGATAACCGACTGTATAATGCTGTAAACACAGGCGGCAAATGCTCCCAAAAAGACGACGTTAAAAAGAGTTTCTACCACTAAATTCGCCCCACCCCTAGCGACGAAACCTAAGAGCAATCCCAATAAATACACCAAAATATCGATTAAAATCGCCTGCATGGTGTTAAATCGGATAAAATGACTGATGCGGGGATTGCGTACCACGGCGAAAAAGAGGACGAAAAAGATAATTAAACTGCCAAAGCTTCCCAGAGAACTATAGAGAAAAGCTAAGGGAGTTAAAACTATTGCTAAGGCCGCTCCTAAAAAAGGAATTTGCTGGAAGATAAAGATACCGAAGGCAAAGGCCGAATATAAGGGTAAAAGATATACTAAGGCTGCAAAAATGCGATCTTTTGTATCGGTTGAGCCGCGCCAAGTCATAATCTATTGTCTCCTGAGACTACTGCTAACTCTCTCCAAGATAACCCGGCAGCCCACCAGACTTCGCGTAACCGAAAAAATTGCTCGAGGCCGAAGATTGTTAGGCCTCGATCGAGTTATTCTCAAACAGAGACGGGGTACTTGATTTCCTGTAACAGAGCCAGATATTCCTCCTTAAAATACTTTAGGGTACTTAAAATCGGGTTGGGAGCGCTTTGACCAAGACCGCAAAGACTGGTTTCCTTGACCATTTGACAGAGATGTTCTAGGTTTTCGAGGTCGTGAATATCGGCCTTTCGAGCGATAATTTTGGCCAATAATTCAAACATTTGTACTGTTCCCGTGCGACAGGGGATACATTTACCACAGGACTCCTCGCGACAGAATTCCATATAGAATTTCGCCACTTCCACCATGCTGGTGGTGTCATCCATGACCACCATACCCCCAGATCCCATCATCGAACCGAGTTTGGCTAAGGATTCGTAATCTACGGGAGTATCGAGTAAATTAGCGGGAATACAACCCCCAGAGGGGCCGCCGGTTTGTACCGCTTTCACCTGACCATCGGGAATACCACCCCCCATCTCCTCGACAATTTCCCGGAGAGTAATGCCCATCGGCACTTCAATCAGCCCATTATTGCGGATTTTTCCCGTTAAAGCGAAGATTTTTGTGCCTTTACTGCTGGCAGTACCGATATTGGCATACCAAGCGGCTCCCTCGCGGATAATAGCGGCGATGTTAGCGTAGGACTCCACGTTATTAATCAGGGTGGGACAACCATCGAGGCCCGATTGGGCCGGATAGGGGGGACGGGTGCGAGGAGTGCCGCGGCCGCCTTCGATAGAATGGATGAGAGCGGTTTCCTCTCCACAGACAAAAGCTCCCGCCCCGATGCGGATATCCACCTTAAAATCGAAAGTGGACTCGAATACTTGGGAACCCATTAAACCAAATTTTTTGGCCTGATTAATCGCTTTTTGCAGACGATCAATCGCCAGAGGATATTCGGCCCTAACATAGATATAACCATGATCGGCCCCCACGGCATAGGCAGCGATCGCCATTCCTTCCAGGACTAAATGGGGGTCACTTTCCAAAACACTACGGTCCATAAACGCCCCGGGGTCGCCTTCATCAGCATTACAGATAACGTATTTTTGTTGACCCGGTTGTTTAGCCACCGTCGCCCATTTTAAACCAGTGGGATAACCGGCACCGCCCCGGCCGCGCAAACCGCTTTGGGTGATTTCCTCCACCACCTGGGCCGGAGTCATCTCGTAGAGGGCCTTGTAGAGAGATTGATAACCACCGACGGCGATATATTCCTCAATGCGATCGGGATCGATTTTACCGCTATTTTCCCGGACAATTTTGACTTGATGGGAGAAAAAGGGATGTTTTGAGTCCCCTAATTGCACCTCGGTTTTGCCGCCGTTTAAGGCTGCAATAATGCTGGCCGCACTTTCCGGGGTGACTTCTTCGTATAGGAGATCCTGGGGATCCACTTCCACCAACGGACCGCGACCACAAAAGCCCATACAACCGACCCCCACCACTTCGACTGTATCCTCTAGGTGTGCCTCTTTGACGGCGGTGGCGAGGTTTTTTTCGATTTGGAGGGAGTTAGCAGCTTGGCAACCGGTGGAAGTGCAACAATGCACCCGGATGCTTTTTTGTCTAGCTTTTTCCTTTGCGGCCACTGCCAATAATTCTTGTAAGTCCATATTCTTCTCAATCCACTAGAGTGAAAAATTACTGGGAGAAACTCTGTAGTTTCGCTAGGACAGTTTCCGAATCTTGTTTCGGGGCCACGACTCCATCGAAGACCACGGCCGGCGCAATCCCACAAGCCCCGATACAACGGGCCGACACTAGGGAAATTTCTCCATCGGCGGTGGTTTCTCCCACTTTGACATCAAAGCTGTTTTCGATGTCTTCGAGGATTTTGCCGCTGCCTTTGACATAACAAGCAGTCCCCATACAGACAATACAGGTGTGTTTTCCCGCCGGTTTCAGGGAAAAGAGATGATAGAAGGTTGCTACCCCATAGACGCGACTGAGGGGCAGTTTTAGCGCCCGGGCAACGTAGAGGAGAACATCTTCTTCTAGGAATCCGAAAGCTTCTTGGGCCTTGTGCAGGACTTCAATCAGGGCTGATTGATTATATCCTGCTCGCTTCATGGTAATGTCCAGGACTTTGAAGCGTTTATCGCCACTGGGATGCTCTTTTTTCTCCGTTTGAGGAGGATTGGCAGTTTGCATAAATCTTAACCAAATAAATTTTAGGGGCGATGACGGGAAAAATATGGAGAGTTGTCGGTTTTCCCTGGTCATCTCCCTGCTTTTATTCTGACACTGGCTCCGGAGGGCGATCGATAACTTTATCTTTCCTTTAGTTATTGGGGGATATTCAGTTATCAGTGACCGGTAATCAGTTATCAGTCAGGGATTAGGAGATGGAGAGATGGGGTAAAAAGCTGCACTTGTCTCAACACTATAACACCCTGAAGCAATCTCATCAGGTGATGAACACTACGAGAAACTCAGAAAACGGGTTTCTTCGAGAAACCCGTTTTCTATATTTTTCCTGATAAACGTTAATTTCTGTTACAGTGGCTTCTTTATCTAAGGTGTAGTGGAGTGTTTCAGCTAATTTGGTGCAATAGATTCTCCCGATTCCTCCTCCTCAAACACAGGATAAAGATGTTTCAGCTTGACCCTAGCATTGCTGGCCGTAAACGTCCATATTACTGTAGATGCAGTCTGATTACTTTCTTTTTGCCATGTTTCTACCTCCCTTTTCAGTTCTTCCTTGCTAGAAATCCTTCTATCTAAACATTGCCCCGATAAGACGCTTAGTTGAGTTTCGGCTCTCAAGGGGTGACAAAGAGGTTTAAAGGTAGGCAGGATAAAGACTCTAGCCAAATGTCCCCCAAAGAAATAGAGTGGTTATGGCAACTACTCAAAAATTTAAAATGTTACCATCATTCTATCAGGCTTGTTTACAAGCTAA
>NZ_JADBUN010000206.1:0-16056 GCF_020245625.1 Microcystis sp. M049S2
ACCTCTTGCATAAATCCGAAAACAAACGATAGAAACAATAATGGGAGGGACTTTCAGTTAATTATTTATTAGTAGTTGATAATCTTCAAAAATGTTGCTGTACAAGGATCGACTTAAGACTTTTGCAAGAGGTCTACTATCCACTAAGCTAAGACGCATTTAAACCGCTTATTCTTAGATTAGCCGAACCTCCCCCAATCCCTTTACTGTTGCCTTTTGCCTCTTGCCTTTTGCCTCGTTTCAACAAGCAATTTAAATTACGAACAGCTTAACTACTATCCACTATCCACTGATTACTGATTACTGATTACTGAAAAAGTTCCCCACTCTCTTAACCTTTCTCGCACTCTATCAATGGGAATCGCTAAACCGCAGCCTAATTTAACGGCATTTTCTAGGGGTTTAGGAGTGGAGGGATTATCACAAAATAAACTCGCTTGAGAAATCACTCCCACCACTTGATTTTTATCGTTTAAAACTGGACTTCCCGACTGTCCAGAAACGACAAACATGGATAAACTTAAGGATTTTTCGTCATTATCATTAACCGTGCCTTTGCTGACAGTCCAATCTTTTTGATTAAAAGGATTACCGATCGAGATTACTGGTTGATTAGGGGCAATTGGTAGCGGTGCTAAAGCTAAAGGTTTTAAATCTGGGGGGGGATTTTTTACCTCTAATACTGCTAAATCGAGCCAGTCGTCAGCGGGGGTAGTGTGGATAATTTTAGCTTTTGAACGCTTGCGAATTTTTCCCTGGGGTGGTTGGCTATAATACTCCACAAAAATGCGGGACCCTGCATCGATTTCTTGACGAGAATTCGTGACCACATGGCGATTAGTCACGATCCAAGCTCTATCTTTATCTCGTTTTAATAACCAACCCGTGCCGATACCATTGTTATTTTTGCCGCGCACGATAATTTTAACAATTGAGCGTTTTAAATTCACCAGAGGATCACTCTTAACACTGGGAATTATCTCTGGCATTTTTAATAATTCGGGATTGTCGTGAATTAATCTTCCCCGTTGGATTTCCTGTAAAATAAATCTAACTTCTGATAAATTGGGATCGATTTCTACGGCCTGCCGACACCAATTTAGACCCGCATCGATCTGACCGCTATTGATATAGATATAACAGAGATTTTCGTAAATCTCGGCATTTTTGGGACTAATTTGGCGTGCCTGTTGAAAAACTGCCATGGCTTCCCCTAGTTTTCCCTGTTCCGCTAAAGCTTTCCCTAAATAATTATAAATATCCCCATCTTTAGGAGCGTAAATTAAAGCCTGCCGATATATTTGCTCTGCTTCTTGCCATTTTCCCTGTTTTGCTAGGGTTTCTCCTAATTTTTTGTAGGTTTCACCCTGACTAGGTGTCAATTCTAGAGCTTGCTGATAGGCATAACTAGCCTCTGGCCAGAGTTGCTGTTCACTGTAGGCCTTTCCCAGATAAAAATAGGCCTTTCCCTGAGTAGGATCGAGAAAAACCGCTGCTTGCAGAGCTTTCGCCGCCTCATCCCAACGTTGTAAACTATAGAGGGCTTTTCCTAGCTGAAATTGCGCTTTAAAAGTTGGTTTAATGATCATTGCTTTTTGGTAAGCATCGATCGCCTCTGACCATTTTTCCTCCTGCGCGAAGATATCTCCCAAAGCGACTAAATAATTACTTTGGGAGGGTTCCATCGGTGGTTTATGATTAACGATAAAGCCACGATCATAGGCTTCTAAGGCTTCAGAATAGCGTTTTTGACTTTGCAAGACCTGAGCGATTTTTATATGGGCTTGGACTGAATTTTCGTCAAAAGATAAAACTGTTCGGTAAGCAGACAGAGCCGATTCCTTTTCCCCCGCGGCCAAAAGTCGATCGCCTTGCCAAAGATAAGCCAAGGCAATAAGATAAAAAATAGCAAAGGGAGCGGCGACGATGAAGGCAATAATTAAAAATATTTGCAGGGGTTTGCTAGAATAGCGGCGACCGATTTTAATGTCTTTTCTTTTCATTTCTTGGTTAGGATAGACAACAGGCTAGAGGTGGTTCGATAATCGACCTAGACCAATTTAGATGCGCGGGCCGCTTACACATATTTTTACCTTTTTCCTGTTGCCCTTTCCGCAGTTCTGGCCCTCCTTCTTTCTAGGGTGTGGATGTAATTTTGTCCAACTACTTACCGATTACTGCTGCAAGCGCTGGGTAGGATTAACATAGCGTCACCGAAGGAATAGAAACGGAAACGCTCTTGGATAGCTGCTTGATACAATGCCAGTAGTCTTTCCCGTCCGACTAAGGCACTGACTAACATCATCAAACTGGACTTGGGTAGGTGAAAATTGGTGATCATGCCGTCGATAACTCGCCATTGATAACCCGGATAGACAAATAAATTGGTTTTTCCCTGAAAATCGGTTAATTTATCGCTCTTAGTTTCTTTAATTGCCCCTTCCAAGGCGCGAGCTACCGTGGTTCCTACGGCGATAACCCGGCCACCTCTAGCCTTTGTTTGGGCAATTTTTTCGGCAGTTTCGGCGGAAATCTCTAAAAATTCTTGGTGCATTAGGTGTTCTGTAATATTTTCCACTTCCACGGGACGAAAGGTTCCCACTCCCACATGAAGGGTGATATAGGTGATATCTATACCCTTCTGGGCGAGCTTATGGAATAATTCGGGAGTAAAATGTAATCCGGCCGTGGGAGCGGCCACAGAACCCTGTTTATCAGCGTAAACTGTTTGATAACGGTCTTCTTCCGCCTCCGATTCGGTGACGTAGGGGGGGAAAGGAATATGACCGTACTCCTCCAACATATCCCAAAAACTGCGTCCGGGATGACGTTGAAATTCCAGCAGACGACCACTGGTGTTCAGATCTCGATCGATTACTTTCGCTAACCATAATTTTTCTTTGTCTTCCGTTCGCCCTGTTTTCGGATAAAAAAGGACTTCTGAACCGACTTTAAAGCGTTTTCCCGGTTTCACTAGAGATAACCAACGATGGTCATCCTGTTCTTCCAATAGTAATATTTCTATGGGGGCGCCCGTGGTTTTACGTCCAAATAAACGGGCCGGAATCACGCGAGTATCGTTGAAAACCAGCAAATCCCCCGACTCTAACCAAGTGGGTAAATCCCGAAAAATAGCCAAATTATGACTATTAGGAGAATCTACTACCAAAAGACGGGAACTGTCTCGGGGTTCTGCGGGATTTTGGGCAATTAACTCCGGAGGAAGGTGATAATCGTAGCTGGAGAGTGATTGGTCAGGGATCATCATCATTATCATCATAAAGATCTTCGCAAAAGTTGGGTAATCCTACCCAGGCGAACTTCACTAAATCGGGGATTTCTCCCCTTGGTATCTGGAACGGTTTATCGTCAGACTAGAGATATAACACTAATCGTGACTGTTAGCCAACATCCCAGCGGCCACTATGGACTATCTCTATTTTCTTGCTAACGCTAGTTTAACGCTACGAGTCACCGAATACCTGCGATCGATGACTCATCTACCCTCCTCCGTCATGACGGTTATTCATCAGATTAACGGTTGGGTGGTCAAGGTAAAGTTTAATCAAATGCTTACTCCTTGCCAACACGGGGATTTTCGCGCCTACATGAATGAGTTAGGGATTCCCTATCAACCGGAAATGCGTCTCCAGATGGTTTTTTGGAGTTTGGAAACAGGACAATCCCCCATTGATGTCATGCGTCGTTACCAAGTGGCGATCGTGTCCCATGGTACCCCGGATCAGCAAGATATAGAGGCTTTTCGGCAACAATTTACTAAGGGTTTAGGATACTGTCCGGAAACTCTGGCCTAGGGTTTATTTTTTCTCGGGATGCTCTTCAAGGGCAACTACAGGACTTAAATCGTTGATGTGATCTATTAATTGATACAAGCGTCCGTAACTCTTGCCGTTGAAGTAAAAAACTAGACGAGGTAAATGGTGGCTGGAATCCCGATTCTCTCGTTCTAGAATTTGACTAGGTTCGATTTTCCCCTTAACTACGATATCGCCGAAGTTTTGGTTAATTTGTTCGATCTGTTCCCCGCTTAGTTCGTGATTAAGACGAATAACAAAGGATTCTCCCACAAAACGGCTGGAGTGATACACCCGATAGAAGTGGCGAATTGTTTGACAAGCGTGGTCTAGATCGTTGGTAATAGTATAAAAATTCCGATCTTCGGCGGATATCAGTCCTCTTTTTTGCAGATTTTCACTAATTTGTTCTTGCCAAGTTTGCCAGTAATCCCCATCAGGCTCATCAATTAATACTAGGGGTGCAGGTCCGTATTTACCGGTTTGACAGAGGGTAAGCGTCTCGAAGGCCTCATCTTGGGTGCCGAAACCACCGGGGAATAAAGCTACTGCGTCACTTTCCCGCAGAAAAAATAGTTTTCTGGTAAAGAAATATTTAAAATCGATTAATTTGGCATCATTTATGATATAGGGATTAGCCCCCTGTTCAAAGGGTAGCTGAATATTTAATCCGAAGGAATTTTCCCGTCCGGCGCCTTCATTCCCTGCTTGCATGATGCCACCCCCAGCACCAGTTAACACCATAAAACCGTATTGACTGATACGACGTGCGAATTCTACTGCGAGACGGTATTCACTGCTGTCGGGTTTGATGCGTGCCGAGCCAAAAATGGTCAGTTTACGAATGTGACGGTAGGGGTAAAATACCTGAAATCCCTTTTCTAGATCTTCGATCGCATAGGTTAAAATTTTCCAATCGAGGCGATCGATTTCCTCCCCAGCAATTCTGACTATTGCTTCCAGAGATCTTTGAATCCATTTACTATCTTTTAAGTGGGGCAAATGTTGCAGCAATTTCAGCAAGTCTTCGGTTAATTCAGAATAGGAATTTTCCATTGGTGGGTTGGGTTTTGGGTTTTAGGGTTTTAGGGTTTTAGGGTGTTGGGGAAGATATTTCTTAGTCGCCATTTCCCCATTTCTCTGTCCATTAGTTAACTATTCAAAGACTTAAAGATCACTGTTCAGGATTATTTATTGCTTGATTAATTTGGGTGATTTGGGTTTGAAAATATTGTTCACGATAACGGATAGCTTGGGCTAATTCCGCACCTTTTTGGAAAGCGAGTAAAGCTTGGGGATAATTTTTTCTCTCTAGATAAATTTGACCGATTTGATCGTAGGTATTCATTAAACCGTAGTAATTATAACCCAATTCATGGACTTTAATTGATTCTTGATAGATTTGTAAAGCATAATCTACCTGTTGATAACTTTTATAAAGTTCGGCTAACTTACTTAAAGCTTCTCCTGCGGTGCCGTACTGTTGTAAAGCAAAAGCGAGAGAATAGGCTTCTTGAAAGTTTTGGCTGGCTTTATTTGCGTCTTTTAAAGCTTGATAATCTAAACCAATTTGAATTTTTAGAGCGGGAATTAACTGTATTTGCTGATTTCTGATCTGGGTTTCAGCTATTTCTTCTTTAATTTTTACTGCGTTAGCTGGTTGCAGAGATTCTCGATAAATTTCTGCTAATCTTTGCAGATATATCCCTTGAGTTAAAGAATTATTTTGCGCCTTAGAAATAGTTAATAATTCCTCATAGACTGGGGCGGCTTTTTGATAATCAAAACGGGATAAATGAATTTGACCAAGTTGATTTAAAGTTGCTTCTACTGCCGCATTATCTCCAGATTGTCTGGCATTAGCTAGGATTTTATCATAGATGATTATCGCCTCATTAAAAGCTCGTACCTGTTGATAGGATGTACCTAGTAATGCTAATAATTCCCCGTCCATTGTCCGGTTAGTTTCCGCAGTTTGTTGAAGAGCTTTTAAACGAGCAGTAATTAATTTAACATCCTCAGTTCGATCTCGATTCCAAGCTGCTAACCCCACTTTTCCCAAAGATTTTACTTCTTCTTTGGCCCCTAAATAACGATTTAATTTAATCACTTCATACCAGATAGGAAAAGCTTCCTCATTTAATCCCGCATCGTATTTAGCTTGAGCTTCAGCATCGCGTTGATCGATGTATAATAACAGTTGACGACGCTCTAAGGGAGTTAAAGGGCGATCGATTGCGGGTAATAAAGGACTTTTTAAGGGAGTTTCGAGGGGATTGGGTGCAGGGGTTTCTGTTTGTGCTAGGAGAGGAAGGGAAGTACCGATCAAACAGAGCCATAAACCGAGAGAAAAACGTAGCATAATAGATTGATAAGAGCGTAGTAGAGGGTTATATTTTGTGATCGATCAATTCTATAAGAGACTGACTGCCGAAAATTTGCGTTTCCCAATTTTGGGTTTAATTGCTAGTTTAATTGTAACCTTTAGTCTGGCTGCCTGTGGTGTCTCCCCACAAGTTTTGGCAGAACAACGAATGTTTCTACCCCTCTCGGTCGAGTTTTTGGGAGAATATCAATTACCACAAGCGGATTATCAAGACACAAGGGTGGGGGGATTATCGGCAATTACCTATGATCGTGCCAATAACCGCTTTTATCTGCTCAGTGATGATCGTTCTCAGAAAGCTCCAGCCCGCTTTTATCGGGCTAGTTTGCAGATAAATGATGAAAAAATCGAAAAAGTGAATTTAGAGGCGGTCACGTTCCTAAAAGATGGCAAGGGAGAAACTTTTAAAAAGGGATCGATCGACCCGGAAGGTATCGCTTTTTCGCCCCGACAAACTTTGTTTATTTCCAGTGAAGGTGCGGTTAAAGAGGGAATTGCTCCTTTTATTGCTGAATTTGATTTGCAGGGACAATTAAAGGAGTCTTTGTTAATTCCTAATCGCTTTTTACCAGATGATAGCAATCAAAAAGGAATAGAGGATAATTTAGGTTTTGAATCCTTAACTTTAGGGATTACCAGCACCCTCAAAGACGATCCTTTTCGTTTGTTTACTGCCACAGAAAGCGCTTTAATTCAAGATAGTCCCACAGGAAAAAGAGCAGAAAATCTCAGAGTGCGACTTCTTCATTATGTGATTGATCCGATTGGTGCGCCTGTGTTAGTATCAGAACAATTGTATGTGTTAGATGAGCCACCCAGTGGTGCGAGATACTACGGTTTGACGGAATTATTAGCTTTAGAAAAAGAGGGTTATTTTCTCAGTTTAGAGCGAACTTTTGGTTTAGAAGGTTTTGGAGCAAAACTATTTCAGGTAGTTAATGGGAGTGCCACTGACACCTCGAAAATCGCCAGAATACCGGGGGAATTAGAAGCTTTACAGGTGCAACCCTTGCGGAAAAAATTATTACTAGATTTAGGGACTTTGGGGATTGATTTAGATAATTTGGAAGGAATGACCCTCGGTCCAAGATTACCAGATGGTAGTCGCTCTTTGATTTTGGTCAGTGATGATAATTTTAATCCGAATCAGGTCAATCAGTTTTTACTCTTTCGACTCAAGGAAAAATAAACAAGAGATGGTTAATTGCCTCACCTATCCCCTTCTGGGAGAAGGTTTGGGGTGAGGACTACCAATAAAGAAAAATGGGATAAATAGCCAGTTTAAAGAGAAAACGGCCGATTAATAATCACTTTTTTCGATATCTTTGCGAATATCATTCAGGTCAATATAGCGATCGGTGGCGTTGCGTAATTCCCTAGCGATCATCCCTTCCGTAGAAACTACGGTAATATGAGTATTTTTAGAGCGCAATAGTTCGATCGCTCGTTCAAAATCGCCATCACCGCTAAATAAAATCACTCGATCGTATTGATCGACGGTATTAAACATATCGACGACAATTTCGATGTCTAAATTAGCTTTCTGGGAAAAACGACCGGAACTATCATCATAATATTCTTTCAAAATTTTTGTTCTCACCGTATAACCCAAACTAATTAAAGCATCGCGAAAACCTCTTTGATCTTGGGAATCTTTTAAACCCGTGTACCAAAAGGCATTAATTAACATAATATTCGGGTCGTTGGTGAAGTAATTTAACACCTTGCGCGGGTCAAAAAACCAACCATTTTTTTGTTGAGCATAAAACATATTATTGCCATCCACAAAAATCGAAAGGCGATCTTTCGGACGGGTGCCACCATTACAATGACAAAGACCGGCTTCTGTCATACAAAATACATACCTAATTTTTTATACAGTTTAACTATAAAATTACTTTTTAGTAATTTTACGGGGGGAAACGACTATTCTTTGGGGAATAGCGGTGATTTGAGAGCAAAAGGATAGCAACTAAAATAAAAATTAGCTTTTTTGTCTGGGAGACAAATTAGATAATAGTTTCGGAATAATTAAAAGTGATAATAGGGGGATTGTACAGTAATTAGGTCATTTTGATAATCTTTCTCGATAGATGGGTATCAATAGGGCTGGTTAGATCAGGTAGGAACACCAATCACTCCAACCTCCAGAATATAGCTTAACATTCTCGTATCCGGCTAGGGTCAGGGAAAAGATATTAACACAGGCTGTCACTCCTGAACCACAGTAGAGGATAATTTCTCGATCGCCTTGCCGCTCTGGCCAACGTTGTGTTTGCTGGGCCAGGGGTTGAGAAAAACCCTGACTATCGGTGACTTCCAACCAGGGATAATTAAGCGCCCCCTCGATGTGGCCGGCGATCGGATCGATCGGTTCCCTTTCGCCCCGATAGCGATCGCTTTCCCTGGCATCAATTAACACCACTCCCGCTTGCTCTTTTTGCCTTTTTACCTCCTCGATTGTGACTACCCAATCCTGTTGAACTTGGGGGAGGAAAGCGCCGGTTTTCGGCACAGGTATCTGATTAGAGACGGGATAACCGGCATTTAACCAATTTTGCCAACCACCATCGAGAATGCTGACTCGTTCATGGCCCAGATAACGTAATAACCACCAGAGACGACTGGCAAAGGCAAAACGGGAGGCATCGTAGGCGATGACATGGGTTTGGCCGGAAATCACCCCTAAAGAGCTTAATTTAGCGGCTATTGTCTGCGGATTCGGTAAAGGATGACGGCCGCCATGACGGGCAACGGGAGCCGATAAATCGCGATCGAGGTGTAAATAGAAGGCATTTTCAATATGATTGGCTAAATACTCTTGATAACCGAGATCGGGATCATTTAATTGAAAACGACAGTCAATAACCATCAGATCGGGGCGATCGAGATTGTTCACTAACCAACTAGGAGAAACGAGGGGCGCGATCGGATTCATGGCGGGAAAATTGTTTAATAATTAATAGACAGTTGCGCTGATCTTCGTTGCGAGTATAACTGAGTTGATCGGCGATTTTTCGGAGGATCGGCAGTCCTTGCCCATGACCAGAGAAACTATAGTCATGATAGGCGTTTTTCTCGATAAAGTCCTCTAAATCGAAGACGGAACCCCGATCCCAGATGCGAATTTCCATCTGGTGAGGGGTAATCTCAATCTCGATCTCGATCAGGATTTCGGGGGGGAGGTGTCGGTGAGCGTGACGGACTGCATTGGTAAAACCTTCGGCAAGAGCAAGCTGACACTGGAGCCAGTCTTTTTGGGGAATGCCCGTCGGTTCAAGTTGCTGAAAATATTTTAAAACGGTATCTAAGGACCTGAGATCGCTATCTACCTGAAAAGAAATCTTCACCCCCAGCTTACCTCTGCAATGCCTTACGCTAGAAGTTATACCATTTTTCCCCAACTATGAATGATGTGTTAGCTCGATTCTGGATTTAATCTTCTCTTGAGGGACAAGCAAAGTCATCCGTCAGGGAGTCCGAGGTAAGCAGTAAGATTGAGATAGTCGAGTTACAAAAAAGATGGTACGAATTCTAGTAATTGATGATGATGGAGTAATTCAAACGTTCCTGAGACGAGCTTTGCAGAAGGAATACGAGGTTTTTGTTGCCAGTGATGGGGAAGAAGGATTAAAGCAAGCGGGGCAACTAAAACCGGCGATGATTATTTGTGATTGGATGATGCCGGGGATCGATGGGTTGGAAGTTTGCCGGCAAATTAAGCTTAATCCCCAACTGTCAACGACTTTTTTTATCCTCTTAACTTCTTTGGGATCGGTGGAGGATCGGGTGAAGGGATTGGATGCGGGGGCCGATGATTTTTTATGCAAACCGATCGAAATTAATGAGTTAAAAGCGCGTGTGCGAGCGGGAATGCGTTTGCATCAATTAAGTCATGATCTGCAAGCGCAAAAACAATTACTAGAAATGGAGTTAGCGGAGGCGGCGGATTATGTGCGATCGCTGTTACCAGAACCTTTTATTTCTCCAAAACTTGCTATCGATTTTCGCTTCCTTCCTTCTCGTCGATTGGGGGGCGATGGTTTTGATTATTATTGGTTAGATAATGACCATTTGATGTTATATCTTTTAGATGTGGCGGGCCATGGTTTGCGAGCGGCTTTACCTTCCCTTTCGGTGATTAATTTACTCCGTTCCCGTGGTTTAAGTCAGGTGAATTACTATCAACCTAATCAGGTTTTACAAGGGTTAAATCAAGTTTATCAAATCAGTCCTAAGAATGATAAATATTTTACTATTTGGTACGGAATTTATGATCGGAAACAACAACAGTTAACCTATGCCAGCGCCGGTCATCCCCCAGCAGTTCTCCTAACTCAAAAACCTTTTGGCCAGATGATTGAAACCAGACTGAAAGCCCCCGGTTTTCCCATCGGGATGTTTCCAGAAGCGGAGTATATTAATCAGGTTAAATGCCTGAATTTACCCAGTAGCCTTTATCTTTTTAGCGATGGAATTTACGAGATCGATTGTGCTGATGGTAGGATGTGGGGACTAGAAAACTTTATTCAATCTTTGCGAAATTATCATTGTAATTACGCCAAAAATCTCGATAATTTTATTGAAGAAATTCAAGCTTTACAATTTGATGGCAATTTTAAGGATGATCTTTCGATTATGCAGGTGGATTTTGGCTAAGTACCTAAGTAAAATTAATTACACATTTCGATAAAGCTTTTGCCTTTTGCCTCTTGCCTTTTGCCTATCCCAACCAATAAATTAATTTTTGCACGACTACTTAATTAACTTCCGAGGATTTTTTGTTCTAATTCTTCTCGGTTATTAAAAATTTCAAAAACTCGATCCATATCAGTCAATTCAAATAACATTTTTATCTGATCATTAATCGAGCATATCAATAGTTTACCCCCCGCAGAACGCACGGTTTTTAAGGATAAAACTAACGCCCCTAAACCAGAACTATCCATAAAGGTGACGTTCTGGAAATCAACGATAATAACCTCGGAACCTCCCTGCACGGCTTCGGCAATTTCTTGGCGAAATTCGCTGGCTTGGTTGCCATCTAAAATACCGGATGGTTGAATAACTTTAATCGCAGAACTCATAAAAAAAAGGAAAAATTAAAGGTTTTCTACCCGCTCACTCATAACTGCTCGCTGAAATCTGCTGATAGCAGCGAATCTTTAACTATTTTTAACATATTAGGGTCAAGAAAAGCGCAAAATTAAAAATAGGAATTTTTGAAACTGCATGGAAAGTTACGATGTTATCCTCATCGGTGCCGGGCATAATGGTTTAGTTTGTGCCGCCTATCTCCTCAAAGCCGGTTATCGCGTCCTCCTTCTCGAACAGCGTAGCGTACCGGGAGGCGCGGCTACCACAGAAGCGGTTATCCCGGATCTAGCCCCCGATTTTAAGTTTAATCTCTGTGCGATCGATCACGAATTTATCTTTTTAGGACCAGTAATTGAGGAATTGGAGCTAAAACGCCACGGATTAGAGTATTTATTCTTCGATCCTACCGTTTTCTGTCCCCATCCCTCCGGCCAATATTTTCTTTCCTATCGCTCTCTGGAAAAAACTCACGCCGCAATTGCCCAGTTTTGTCCGCGAGATGCCGATCGCTACCTTCAGTTTATCGACTATTGGGCGCAGTTGATGAATGCGATCGGGCCTTGGTTTAACGCTCCGCCCCAAGATTTGCTCAGAATCGCCCGCAATTATAACTCTAGTGCCTTAGCTAGTGTCTGGAAAGCGATCGGCTCGAAAAAGAAACTGCTCGACTTCATCCGCACGATGATTACTTCCCCCGAAGATGTCCTCAATGAGTGGTTTGAGAGCGAATTTGTCAAAGCACCCCTGGCTCGTCTAGCGGCGGAAATTGGAGCTCCTCCCTCCCAAAAAGGCATTACCTCTGGGATGATGATGATGGCGATGCGTCATTCCCCCGGGGTGGCTCGCCCTCGTGGTGGTACAGGCGCACTAACCGAGGCTCTGGTGAAATGTGTTGTTAGTCTCGGTGGGGTAATTTTAACCGAGCAGAAAGTTAAACAGATTCTAATCGAGGAAGGACAAGCGATCGGGGTTAGGGTGGACTCTGGACAGGAATATCTGGCCAAAGCGGGTGTTATCTCTAATATTGACGCTAGACGAGTTTTTTTACAGTTAGTCGCCTCCGCCGATGTGGATGCCGCCGATCCGGAATTGCGAGAAAGGGTAGAACGGCGAATTGTCAATAACAATGAAACAATTCTTAAAATTGATTGCGCCCTCGCCGAAGCGCCAAGGTTCGAGGCTTATGATCACAAAGAGGAGTATTTACAGGGAACGATTCTCATCGCCGATTCCGTGCGTCACGTTGAACAGGCCCACGCTTTAACGATTTTAGGGCAGATTCCCGACGAAAATCCCTCGATGTACCTAGATATCCCCACTATTCTCGATCCCTCCATGGCTCCCCAGGGTAAGCATACCCTCTGGATCGAATTTTTTGCCCCCTATCAGATTGTCGGGGCCGAGGGAACAGGATTAAACGGCACGGGATGGACGGAAGAATTAAAAAATCGTGTGGCCGATCGAGTTCTTGATAAACTGGCCGATTATGCTCCCAATCTCAAATCTTCGATCATTGCCCGTCGGGTGGAAAGTCCGGCCGAATTAGCTAATCGTTTGGGTTCCTATAAAGGTAATTACTATCATCTTGATATGACCTTAGATCAGATGATTTTCCTGCGTCCTTTGCCAGAAATAGCTAACTACAAAACCCCCATTAAAAACCTTTATTTAACTGGGGCAGGAACTCACCCCGGCGGCTCAATTTCGGGAATGCCGGGGCGCAATTGCGCTCAGGTTTTTCTGCGGGATCAAAGCACTTTTCTGCAAAGATTATTTAACTAGGGTTTGCTGAATAAATGTGAAATAAGTAGGTAGGCGTTAAAAGTTATCATATCCCCGCGCCTATCGGCACCCCCCTTATCAAGGGGGGCAGGGGGGATCGAACCTAAAATCCATTTTTAATTTAATTATAACCAGCTACTTATGTACAAGGTAAGGGGTTTAGTGGCTTGTTTCACAAAACAGATGCAAGATTTTAAAGCTAGTGTCTCAAAAACCTTGCATCTTGATCGACGATCGCCCCTACTTTTCAGCAAACCCTAATTATTTTTTACTGTTTGAGTATCGGGGTGATTTTCCCTTAATTCCAAAATGTAATAAGACAGTTGAATAAAAATACTATAGTGATAATTCATGGGTTGTCTCCTTGATTTAATTTTGCTAGTTCCTGAAGTGCATTTCTTCCGTCTTTTTCCTGGTAGCGATCAGCATCACTACTATCTTTGCCTGACAGGGGCAAGCTATATTCTAAACGGGGATGACTTCAGGCGTTATGACCGCTCTTACCTAATCTCCCTAGTGTGTTTTGGTACGAATAATCAGAATAGTTTGATCGTCTTCATAAATTTCATAAAGCAGACGATCTTTTCGATTTAGGCGATAGGAATACAAGCCTTCTAAATCGCCTTTTAAGGATTTGCCAATATAGGGATTAATTGCAATTATGTTAGTTAAAATTTATTGAAGTTTGACTTTTTGTTTTTGGGTGAGTTCGTCGGTATCTTTTCGCGCTTGTTTAGAAAAGACAATTGTGTAGGTTGTCATCCAAATACTTGTTCCATTGTTAGGGTTTCTCCTGCGGCATATTCTCGTCGTGCTGATGCAATATGTTGTAATAGTTTGGAATCTTGCATGAGTTCGGAGGTTTCAGCTAAGGATTCCCATTCTTCTTGAGTGATGAGAATATAACTGCGATTTTCACGAACGATCACTACTCCATCGGGTTCTTTTTCAGTGCGATCGCAGAGTTTTTCTAGGTTGGCTTTGGCGTAATCAACGGTAACTTGATACATAAATCGCTTACGGTTTGTGGGGATTAGTCTTATAATAAAGCAAAAATTGCTTCTTGGCTGACGTTTTCATTATTTATTTTGGGCTTTTTGGTTCTGATCGAGAAGAAGGCGATATGACAACTTTAGTAATGATCTAAGCCGTAACTTGCATAATGTTTATTTTGGCTTTTCCGAGATCATGGTATAAAATGTTCTATGAACGGTTAAATAAGTAGTCGTGCAAAATTAATTTCTTGGTTAGGATAGGCAAAAGGCAAGAGGCAAAAGGCAAAAGCTTGATCGAAATGTGTAATTAATTTTGCTTAGGTACTTACTAGGAGATATTACTGAACTGAGAATATTTGGGCTATGCGGAAATAGCCCGGAGAGGTGGGAGAGATTTGCCTCGTGCAGTGTAGTCTTCGATAAGGAGATCTAGAACTTCAAGGGCATTTTGTAGAGCTGCATGGTAGGTTTCACCATGGGTATGAGCATAGGGGCCAAATTCAGGGAGGTGGGCGATAAATTTGTTGTCTTCTTCTGACCATTGAATAAAAATACTATAGTAATAATTCATGGGTTGTCTCCTTGATTTAAGTTTGCTAGTTCCTGAAGTGCATTTCTTACGTCTTTTTCCTGGTAGCGATCAGCATCACTACTATCTTTGCCTGACAGGGTCAAGCTATATTCTAAACGGGGATGGCTCCAAACGGTATGACTACCTTTACCGGGGCGATAGGTAAACCCTGCTTTCAGAAGTATAGACTTGAGTTCTCGTATTTTTTTAGGCATTTACTATCTGCTGGAGTAATTTTATTGCAGTTTGAGCATTATTAAGGTATTACAAAGAATCTAGGAATGACGGAGTGATTGGATATCTTCGACCATTTCGGGGGGAAAGCGTTGGCTTAATTCCTCATCGGGAAGTTGAGAAAGCATCAGATTATAATTATTTTTTACTGTTTGAGTGTCGGGGTAATTTTCTCCTAATTTTTCCGAACAAATAGCAATCGCTTTTTGATAAAGCGGTTCTGCTTCTGTGTATTTCCCTTGATCGCGATAAAGACTCGCCAGATTGTTGAGACTGCTAGCTACATTAGGATGCTCTTTTCCTAATTGCTTTTCCCCAATCGCCAGCGAGCGCAAATAGAGAGGTTCTGCTTCTGCGTATTTCCCTTGATTGTGATAAAGATTCGCCAGATTGTTGAGACTGGTGGCCACATCAGGATGCTCTGCTCCTAATTGCTTTTCCCTAATCGCCAGCGCTCGCAATAAGAGAGGTTCTGCTTCTGCGTATTTCCCTTGAGATTGATAAAGACCCGCCAGATTGTTGAGAATGGTCGCCACATCAGAATGCTCTTTTCCTAATTGCTTTTCCTGAATCGCCAGCGCTCGCAATAAGAGAGGTTCGGCTTCTGCGTATTTCCCTTGAGATTGATAAAGACCCGCCAGATTGTTGAGAATGGTCGCCACATCAGAATGCTCTTTTCCTAATTGCTTTTCCCCAATCGCCAGCGCTTGCAAATAGAGAGGTTCTGCTTCTGCGTATTTCCCTTGATTGTGATAAAGATTCGCCAGATTGTTGAGACTGGTGGCCACGAGACGATGCTCTTTTCCTAATTGCTTTTCCCTAATCGCCAGCGCTCGCAATAAGAGAGGTTCGGCTTCTGCGTATTTCCCTTGAGATTGATAAAGACCCGCTAGACCACCAAGACTGTACGCCACATCAGGATGCTCTTTTCCTAATTGCTTTTCTGTAATCGCCAGTGATCGCAAAAAGAGAGGTTCTGCTTCTGCGTATTTCCCTTGAGATTTATAAAGTAACGCCAGATTGTTGAAACTGGTGGCCACATCAGGATGCTCTTTTCCTAATTGCTTTTCTGTAATCGCCAGCGAGCGCAAATGGAGAGGTTCTGCTTCTGCGTATTTCCCTTGAGAGTGATAAAGATTCGCCAGACCGTTGAGACTGGTCGCCACATCAGGATGC
>NZ_JADBUN010000207.1:0-6491 GCF_020245625.1 Microcystis sp. M049S2
CTCTTAGGTTTGGTGGGCAAAATGTATTCTAAGATACATTCTTTCTGGCGAGCGAGTGGAAGGAACCACAAAGACACAAAGGACACAAAGATTGATCGATCCTCTGTAAGTTAAACTTATCACACAGAACCTAGAAGAGCCGATAAATAAAACTTTAGAGCTAGATAAAATTTAAAAAACTCACATCCGACGACCGACTCCCCCAAACGAAATCATTAAGACAAATGCTATCATTGAAACCCGATTAAATTTTCGATCGCTTTGACCAAATCTTGATTAGTCCAATTTTGGTACAGATAAGCGGCGATCGCACATCCCCCCGCACCGACTCCCTCTTTGACGAAACCCTGTTCATAAGCTTGCAAAACTGGGTATTTAGAGGCTGAAAAGTCTAATTGTGTGGCTAATAAAGGCACTTTTCCGATCATTCGGGCTAATCCCATCGTATCCCCCGTTTTATCTTCCGCTACCCAGCGAGTTGTGCCGACGATGATATTTTCCCAGTTAACCGGATAGGCATATTTGGTCACTAGAGCTTGAATTAGGGCAGAAACGGCTAACATTTGGGTTCCTCCAGCGAGGAGTACCCCACCCTGCCCACTGGCGGCCATGGCCATGCCAGCGACGAAAATCTGCTGAGGATCGCCTAGGGCGGCGATTACCTCAAAAGGATCAAAAATTTCTTTTTGGGCTAATCCCTGCTCAACTATTGCCCATTTATGAGCATGATTGCACTGGGGATGGCTACTGTTAACTTTGCCGTTGGCTCGATAACCCAATCCGGTGAGGATGGCGAGGGCGGTGGTGGTGCCACCGACCACACACTCGCCGATAATTAGATAACTAGACTCGCGGGCTAGTTTTTCTCCCCAAGCTAATCCTTGGGCGAACAGGTGTTTTACTATGTCGAAATCTAGGGCGCGGCCAGTGGAGAGACAACGGGCCGGTTGTCCCCCCAGTTCGATATAATCGACGGCCGGGGGCAAGGGTAAACCGGCGTTAAAAACGAGGACGGGAATGGCTAATTTTTCCACCACGGCGCGGGTAATATAGGCAGGGGAGGCTCCCACCGTTAGGGGGGGTAAGGGATAACGGGGATGGGGTGAAACTCCTTTAACGATAAATTCGGCATCGGCGATCGCTGTATATTTTCTATCTTCCGGGGTGGCGCCGGCGGTGGAGATTCCGGGGATTAATCCCGTCTCGGTAAACCCCAAAACTAGGGCAAATATCGGAGAAGATTTTTGATGGCGCTCTAACCAATTTTGCCCCCGTTCGATTTCCGTGTAAATTTTAATCATCTGTTGACTTGACTAGGGTTAGCTGAATAAATATAAAAACTTTGTTGGATAATGTCTTTAGGCTTTTTTGAGATCAAAAAGTGCGGGACCGATGATCGGGGGGAAAATTCAGGCACTTTTTCCCTGAAAATGGATAAAGGCCCACTTCCCACTTCATAATTGATAATTCATAATTCATAATCCATAATTTATAATTCAGCAAACCCTAATTATGTCTCCCCTGTCTTCTGCAATTATCGATACTTGGCGACGTTTTTACCGAGATCCCCTGGCAACAATAGGAGCGATCGCATTAATTATAATTATTCTTGCCGTCCTATTCGGTCCGATTTTTTATCGGGTCCCCATCGATACCATTGATTTTAGTCAAACCACTGCTCCCCCTAGTTTAAAACATCTTTTCGGCACTAATGATCTGGGCCAGGATCAATTGGCGAGGATTTTGGTGGGGGGTCGAATTTCCCTGGCGGTGGGGATTGCTGCTATGATAGTTGCGATTATTCTAGGGACAGCGATCGGGGCTATTTCCGGGTTTTACGGGGGCGCAATCGATGGCTTATTAATGCGATTAACGGATTTATTCCTATCTTTGCCCCAATTACCCCTACTTTTACTGATTGTCTATCTATTTCGCGATAGCATCAAAAAAATCGCCGGACCGGAAACGGGTATTTTTATCCTCGTGGTTTTAGTAATCGGGGGTTTAAATTGGATGTCGGTGGCGCGATTGGTGCGGGGAAATTTCTTAAAATTACGCGAGATGGAGTTTATTTCGGCTGCGATTGCTTTGGGGGCCACTCCTTTCCGTTTAATCTGGGTGCATTTATTACCTAACGTTTTGGGAATGATTATCGTGGCGGCCACTTTAGCCGTGGGTAATGCGATTATTACCGAGTCAACCCTGAGTTTTTTGGGTTTGGGTTTCCCCCCCGATGTGCCGACTTGGGGACAAATGTTATTTAAAGCTAAAGATTACTTGACAACTGCCCCCCATTTGGTCATTTTTCCCGCTCTGGCTATCGTGATCACGGTGTTAAGTATTAATTTTATCGGTGATGGTTTACGCGATGTCTTCGATCCTAATGTTTAAGGAATTGTGGAAGTGGATAATTGCCGAAAATTACCCAGAACCCCTATGATGATCAGTAACGATGGTGAGGAAATAAATACTGTGAGTAGCGTAACTGTCATTAGCGATCAGAAGTTTGACCAAGAGGTTTTTGAGGTCGAAAAACCCGTTTTAGTCTATTTTTGGGCAAGTTGGTGCGGTCCGTGCCGTCTGGTATCCCCCTCGATCGATTGGGTAGCCAACACCTACGGCGAACGACTAAAAGTAGTTAAACTAGAAGTGGACCCTAACCCCAACTCGGTGGCTAAATGTGATGTGAAAGGTGTTCCCGCTTTACGCATCTTTAAAGATAACGAAATTATTGCCACTCATGAAGGGGCGATCGGCAAACAACAATTACAATCTTTTATCGATACCTATGTCAGCTAATTAGGTATCTGTGGTTATGAATAACTTAACCCTAGCACACCGCTTACAGGCACTCCAATCCAACGTTTTTGCCGATATGGATCGGGCAAAAGCTGCCAGTAGAGAAGCGGGTAATGTCATTATCGATCTTTCGCTCGGTTCCTCCGATCTTGGTGCTGCTCCCCATGTTATCGATGCTATAGAGCGATCTCTCCACGATCCTCACACCCACGGCTATTTACTCCATAATGGTACGCGAGACTTCCGAATAACTGCCGCTAACTGGTATAGTGATCGCTTTGGTGTTCCCATCGATCCAGAAACGGAGGTTTTACCCCTAATCGGTTCTCAGGAAGGCACGGCCCATCTACCTTTGGCCCTTCTCAACCCCGGGGATTTTGCCCTGCTCCTCGATCCGGGTTATCCCTCCCATTTGGGCGGTGTTGCCCTTGCCGGCGGTCAAATGTACGGAATGCCAATTTTGTCAAAAAATGACTTTCTGCCAGTTTTAGAGGACATTCCTGAGGCAGTGCTGGCACAATCGAAGCTGATGGTCTTGAGTTATCCCCATAATCCCACCACAGCGATCGCACCTTTGGCATTTTTCCAAAAAGCGGTTGATTTTTGCCGTCAGCATAATTTAGTTTTAATCCACGATTTTCCCTATCTAGACATCTTTTTTGAGGGAACATCGCCCCCCCCGTCAATTTTACAGGCCGATCGAGCTAAAACTAATTCGATCGAGTTTTTTACCTTTTCTAAGTCCTATAATATGGGTGGTTTTCGCATCGGTTTCGCCATTGGCAACCCGCAGTTAATTATGGCTTTGCGACAGATTAAAGCTATGGTTGATTTTAATCAGTATTTGGGCATACTCAACGGTGCGATCGCTGCTTTAACCGGTAATCAAGATTCAGTCAAGGAAACCGTCGCTATCTTCCAAAAACGCCGGGATGTGTTTATTAATGCCCTAAATCGCATCGGTTGGCCGGTTCCCACTCCGGCCGCTACTATGTACGTTTGGGCGAAAATTCCCCCCAGTTGGCCGGGTAATTCCGTCGATTTTTGTCGGCAATTGGTGGCCCAAACCGGTGTCGCTGTTTCCCCCGGTTCCGGTTTTGGTAAGGGTGGTGAGGGTTATGTGCGTTTTGCCTTAGTTCACGATCCCGATATTCTAGAGGCTGCCGTGGAGAAAATTGGGGCTTTTTTGGGATCAAATCGATGCTTAACCTGAGTTTGACCTAAAGTGAAACCCTGATTTTACCCTGGGTTTCTGACTTTAATACTATCTTTCAACGGTCAAAACTGACAATTAAAAGTAGCTTTAGGGCGTAAAGAAGCGTAATTAGTGAATTTTTGCCCCAAAAATCTCACACCTTTGGAAAAAGTCCTTGACAATTGCTAGAGGAAGGGAGTAGGTTACAATCAGTTTAATCTTATGAAGTTTTATGTCATTAACCCAACTTATCAATCACGGGGGGGGGAGAAGCAGAGCTTATCAAAGGCTCGGCTGAAATCCTTTTCCCTAGCCACGGCCACTGCGATCGGATGTATTAGTATCGCCAGCAGTGCCACTGCAGCCAGTTTTTCTTTTTCTTTCGCTTTCGGTAGCTTCGGTTCGGGGAACGGTCAGTTCAGTTTCCCCATTGGTATCGCCGTCGGTAGCGGTGGTAATATCTATGTAGCCGATTCGAACAACAACCGCGTACAGGTATTCAACGACCGTGGTGTCTCCCAGTCCACTTTCGGTAGCTTCGGTTCGGGGAACGGTCAGTTCTTGGACCCCTCCGGTATCGCGGTCGATAGCGGTGGTAATATCCATGTAACCGATGCGGGAAACAACCGCGTACAGGTATTCAACTCTAGTGGTGTCTTCCAGTCCACTTTCGGTAGCTCCGGTTCGGGGAACGGTCAGTTTCAATCTCCCTACGGTATCGCGGTCGATAGCGGTGGTAATATCTATGTAACCGATATTTCCAACCATCGCGTACAGGTATTCGACCCCAGTGGTGTCTTCCAGTCCACTTTCGGTACCCCTGGTTCGGGGAACGGTCAGTTCTTGGACCCCACCGGTATCGCGGTCGATAGCGGTGGTAATATCTATGTAGCCGATACGAGCAGCAGTCGGGTACAGGTATTCAACCCCAGTGGTGTCTTCCAGTTCGCTTTCGGTAGCTTCGGTTCGGGGAACGGTCAGTTCTTTTTACCCTACGGTATCGCCGTCGGTAGCGGTGGTAATATCTATGTAGCCGATACGTTCAACAATCGCGTACAGGTATTCGACCCCAGTGGTGTCTTCCAGTCTACTTTCGGTAGCTTCGGTACGGGGAACGGTCAGTTCAATAACCCCACTGGTATCGCCGTCGGTAGCGGTGGTAATATCTATGTAACCGATGCGAGCAACCATCGCGTACAGGTGTTCAGTCCGACGAGTCAGCCGCCAGTGTCCACGCCCGAACCTTCTGGTATTATCGGATTAGGCATACTAGGTGGTGGTTTAGTGGTGCGTCGCCTCGCTAAACGGGGTTAATCGGTGTGGGGTGGGGAGATGAGCCGAAATTTCCCTAATTCCCCATCCTTTGCGGTAAAAAGCTTTAATTGTGCTGCTGTCTTTGTAATTCCTCGATCGCGTCGGGGGACAAATCGGTAAATCGGGCGATTTCTGGGATAGGAAAGCCAGCAGATAGCATTTTTAGGGCAATTTGTCGAGCTTTTTCTTCTTTGCCTTCCTCTTTGCCTTCCTCTCTGCCTTCCTCTCTGCCTTCCTCTCTGCCTTCCTCTCTGCCTTCCTCTCTGCCTTCCTCTCTGCCTTCCTCTAAAATATCTTGATAGATGACGGATTCTCTCATAATGTCACTCCGAAGGATTTTTTTAATCGTCTCTCGATTTAATACTAACCCGGCGAGAATACTGGTGGCGGCAGCGAGATTGCTTTGCACCTGTTTTTGGGAGATAGTTTCTAAAGAACGGGACACCTGACTTAACACCTGTTCGGGGTCATCGGTATTGCTGAGGACGGCAAAGGGTAATAAACCGGGATGATGGAAAAATTGCGGCGTATTTTCTTCCCAAAGACGGATGACTTGAAAAGAATGAAAGGTTTCCCCCAGACGGAAAGTATTTTCTTGTACTAGGGGGGAATCACTGCGTCGCAGATAAATTACCACTTGACGCATTGGTTTTTGGGGATGACGACGATAGACGCGAATGCGATAATCGAGCATTCGGAAAGGAATCTTGGAGTCGGGGTCGGTTTGAAATTCAGTATGGAGAATTAATTCCTCTGACTGCAAAAAAATCAGAGAATCGGCACGAATGGGGTCTAATTGTAATTCCGTCGGGTCGAGGACGGTTAAGGAGAGGGGAGAACCCAATAACCAAGTGGCTAGATCATCGGAGAAGTTTTCGGCGATAAATTTACAAATATTATCAAACATCGTGAGCGTTTTGTCTTTGTAATTGCTCGATAGTTGCGGGGGATAAATCGGTAAATCGGGCGATTTCTGGGACAGGAAAGCCAGCAGATAGCATTTTTAGCGCAATTTGTCGAGCTTTTTCGTCTTTGCCTTCCTCTTTATACCATTTTTCTAAATTCCTGACAGACATAGAGCTTCTAAAATCCAAGACCATCCCGTCAAATACCCGATCGTGTCATTGGATAGAGAATTTAAAAGATGGTAAAGTTTACTTCTTAAGTTATCAAGGGAGTTAAA
>NZ_JADBUN010000208.1:0-4072 GCF_020245625.1 Microcystis sp. M049S2
ATTATTGGCAAAATTTTGCTTGCTTTTCTGGGGAGATTTTGAGATAATATTTTTAAAACATTTTATTAATAATGGGAATATTGACAATTACCAAAATTTGCACAGATTACCATTATAAAAAAAGCATAACGCAAACCGCCGCCTAAGTCAAGCCCTTTCCCATACTTATGGGTGCGAATTTCCAGAAATCAAAAAAAAGGCTTTGGTGGGGGGCAGTGATCAGGTAGAACCGGGGAACGAGATAATCTTCAAGCAAGATTCTGTATTTCTAAAATTCTACACTTAGGTTTTCCTAAAATGGCTCAGGGCAGATTTGAACTGCCGACCTTGGGCTTATGAGTCCCCTGCTCTGACCAACTGAGCTACTAAGCCGTCGTTTACACAATTATCAATCGTAACACATAATCACCCAATTGCACAAGAGCAAAAAAGGGAAGATTTTTTCTTCCCTTTGGGGGCATCTTTAACGTCTGCCTGGCAGGAAAGCGATGGGATTAACTGCGCCCTGGCCAGAGGGGTGAACCTCGAAATGGAGGTGGGGGCCGGTGCTAAAACCGGTGCTACCCATCTGCGCGATTGGCTCGCCTTGCTGAACAGTTTCGCCGCGACGCACCAACAGACGGCTGTTATGGGCATAGAGAGTGACGCTACCATCGGGGTGACGCAGTTTCACCAGATTGCCATAACCGCCAGAATTCCAGCCGGAGGAGATTACTTCACCGGCAGCCGCCGCCACAATCGGGGTCCCCACTGGACCGGCGATATCGATGCCGCGATGAGGTCTGCCCCAGCGCCAACCAAAACCGGAGGTTAACACACCTCTAGTGGGCCAAATAAAGCCGGTAAAAATCGGGGCGGGATTAGGTAAATGCTCATCGGGATTAGCGAGGGGAGGAAGGGAAGGTTCTACGGTTTCGCCGACGGGAATTCGTAGGCGGTCATTATATTCTTCCACATTGGTAGGAGCCGAACCGATAATCTGGGGGGGGGTGCTTTGGTTAGAACGAGAACGAAGGGCTGTCCATTGGGGATTAGGGGTTATTTGTCGATCATCGGGGGTTTCTGCGGGATTATCGACGGGAATAGCGATACTTTTCTGGGTTTCCGAAAGGTTAGTTTCCCGCAGATTGGCCACCTCTTGGCGCAGTCTTTCCCGATAGCTGCCGGTGATATTTTCGGGGAATTCTTCCGTCCCCGTGGTGGCGGTGGCGGCGGGCAAATTTTGCCGATTGCTGGGGTTAAAGGACAACCTAGGGCGATCGCCGACCAAGGGGGTAAGATTTTGATTAACTCTAGCGTTGGCAGAGCGATCGGGAACCACTAGGGTTTGATTGACTTTAATCCGGTTGGGGTTGTCAATGCCGTTTTCCCTAGCTAATTCGGCGGGGGTGATGCCGAGAGCGCGAGCGATCGTGTTTAAGGTATCCCCTGGCCGAACCCGATAAACTTGGTTTTCTGGGGGAACTATGACCCGAGGATTGGGAATGGCGGGAATTTCAGTCACAGGAGCTGGATTTCGTAGGGCGACGCTGGGAATTTCCGGTCTGCTGGTTAAGGGAGGATTAACGGGAATTGTGGCTATCGGGCGATCGCTTTCAGGGGTGGGAACGGGAATCGGGATCACCTGGCCGGTTGGTCGGGGGGATTCTTCGGGAGCAATAACGGGAATCTCGACGCTAGTTGGCGAATTATCGGGAACGAGAGCGGTAGTTTCGGTGACGATTACCGTTTCCCCGGAATTGGACTGATGGGGGTTTTCCTCGGTTCGCAAGGCGGCCAAACTTTCTTGGAGACGTTGACGGGTTTGACGCAGACTAGCAGAGGAACTATCCAACTGCTCAGGAGTTGCTGCCGGGGCTGCCGAGGGCAACTGCTCAGGAGTGGGTATTTTTAAAGTTTGTCCGATAATCAGATCGGATTGGGGGGAGAGATTATTGCTACTAGCGATCGCTGTGGGGGTGGTTTGATAGGTGTCGGCTAAACTCCACAGGGACTCTCCCGATTTTACTTGATGCTCAACCACTGATGTGGCGATGAATTTGACGGTGGCGAGTGCTTGGGATTGGATTATTTGCGGTTCTTTTAGTTCTTTACCCGCAGCTTTGGCTTTTCGGGCCAGGTCGATCACTTCCCATTCTAAGGGTACAGAATTGGCGGCCTGGGCTGATTCTGAGGTGGAGTTGAGAATGCTAGGTACTCCCAGAGAGAGTGCTAATCCCAGTAGAGCAACTGAGTAACGGACTCGGTTAGACTCAGCGGTGCAATTCTGTTCTGGGGTAGCGGATGTCATGGGGTTGTGGATAAAAGTCTCTTTCAAACAGACCTCCTGTGGTGTAAAGAGTTAGCTAGAGCCAGTGGATTAAGCCGATGGGTCTAGCTTTCAGCATTAGCCTTGAGGCTAGAGTAGAAGTTAAGCAACTTTACTTTTTAGTCAAAATACCTAAAGGTGACTTTTAGGTGAGATTAACTTAGATTTTGAAATCATGCAAGTCTCCCTCTGACCATTAGCACCGGGATCACAGCAAGTTGGTGACATTTTGAATGTCCAGATTGACGATGCTCTATCTCAGATGTTCCAAGCTGATCAGCATTTTTCGTCTTGCCAATTTTTGCCAGTTTTTTGATAGAAAATTTTTATCGGTTTTGCCGTTTACAAAGAAATTATTAATCATTCGCTGCTCGCAAGGGGCAACGATGGCTATTGGGGGGGCAATAATTAGGGTTTGCCCAAAAAGTTTTTCGTGGGGTGTGGGGTGTGGGGTGTAGGGTGTGGGGTTTTACCGAGAACAATACGGGGCGTTGATGTCAAAACAAATACAGCCTAACGCCTACCGGTTTTTCATAGAAATTCCCGAAGCTAGAGAAAATTATTGGGATGAGCCTCAAAGATATTATTGGTGCGTTACCTGCGGGTTTTTGCACCCGACAAGAGCGGTGATCGTACTATCCTCATAATTGGTATCCTAATGTTACCAACACAACATCTTCTAGTTGAGCTATTGTTTCAGTCCTAAGTAGTCCTAACCGCTGAATTAAACGGGTCTTATCTAGCACTCTAATTTGAAAACAAAGTGCGACTGAATCCTGCGATAAACCGCCATCTCCCTGTCTAATCAACAGACAGATTGGTAATGAAGCACGGTGTTGGTTTGTCGTTAGGGGAATAGCAATGGTTGTTGTGGAAAATTGAGAAACAATATCATTTTGAAAAATAATTATAGGACGAATGCCTGCCTGCTCAGAACCTTGAGCAGGATTGAGGTTTGCTAACCAAACTTCCCCGCGTTTAAGCTGTTCAGTCATTGATGCTCTTCCTGAGCAAGCATCACCGCATAATCATCCATTCCAGCTTCGGCAAAGATACGGTCTTCCTCGGCGAAATCAGTCGCAAGGGAAACAAGTTGACTAGGATCGAGAATGATCCGGCGGCGTTTATCTTGGAACTTGAGAAAGGCAATGAAGTCAGCAACTTGCTGAAGTTGATCATTAGTTAGTTGGTCAAGGTCTTGCTTAAGAGCTTGGCGAGTGACTGGCATAGCAGCGAGTTAGAAGATTGTAAGCTTTTAATCTATTTTACCTTTTTCGTCCCTGAAACTGAACCTCTCTATTTTAACTTAAGCGATCGCATTTTCAGAAATTCATAGTTCTAGAGCAGCCCAAGTCAAAAAAGCCAAACCTCTTCAACTTTTGATAACTGCTCTGAGTCCAGTTCACCTAATACCATAGGAAAAGATATACTCATATAATTGCGTTGAATATCTGTTTAAATCCTAACACAGTTTTGCTGTGATCGATTTTAGGTTTGATCCCCCCTGCCCCCCTTGATAAGGGGGGTGCCGATAGGCGGGGGGATCCACCTTATCAAGGGGGGGATCTGATAATTTTTAACGACTACCTACTTAACTCTAGGAAATGACAGGTTTCAATCATTTAAATGAACTACCCCGCCGCAAGCGGACGGGGTATCAGAATCAAAATAGACTCAATTGTAGATTTTGGTGTAGCTGCAGGTATTCTTTATCTTGTTCTTTTACATATCTCGCTATCATACCTTCATCCCCATGCTTTCCTA
>NZ_JADBUN010000209.1:0-12499 GCF_020245625.1 Microcystis sp. M049S2
CCAGCTACATCAAATGTTCCAAAAAAATATAGAAGAGCTAATGCAAATTAGCCGCTATCGGTTGAAGGATTACATCAAAGGACAAAGAGCGATATCGCTTGCCCTATCTACCTTCTAGCTCGCTTGTCCCCCTCTCAGGAAGTAATACTAAATCCTTTGAGTATAGGCTACATATCAGGAGAGGCACTGACTTGAAAATAGAAGTTGAAATAACGCCAATTCGTCAATCAGAATATTTTCATGTTTAGCGGTGCCAAGTTTGGCATCAGGACTAACTCCTGACTCCTGAATACTGACAGCTTACTGCTATACTTAAGCGGTTAAATCGATTAACTTTTGTTTTAAAGTTTCCAATCCTAGGCGACGAATAGCCGAGATAAAAACAGCTTGGGGATATTTTTCCTTAGCTATTTCCAAATCCTCGCTTTTTACCTGATCCAACTTATTAAACACCATTAACATCGGACCGGTTTGAATCGGCATCTGGGAGAGGATTTTTAACACCGAGGCAATCTGACTTTCCCAAGCTGGATGGGAGAGATCCACTAGATGGAGTAATGCTTCTGCTTCCGTTACTTCCTCTAAAGTTGCCCGAAAAGCATCCACCAGCGAGGGGGGTAATTCGTGGATAAAACCCACCGTATCGGTTAGTAAAAGGGTGTGAGAGACTTGGGTGAGGGGATCGGTAATAGTTAAGCGTCGGGTGGTGGGATCGAGGGTAGCAAACAGTTGATCGGCGGTATAAACTTCGGCAGCGGTGAGCGCATTAATTAAAGTAGATTTTCCCGCATTGGTGTAACCGACGATCGCCACACTGGCTACATCTTGTTTTTGCCGTTGTTTGCGTAAACGGGAACGATGAGCTTGCAGTTGATCCACCTCATCCTGGAGACGGGATAAACGACGTTGAATAGTTCGGCGTTCTGTTTCTAATTTTGTCTCCCCCGGTCCACGAGTGCCAATTCCTCCCCCTAATCTCGACATGGCTAATCCGCGCCCCGTGAGACGGGGTAAAGTGTATTCTAATTGGGCTAATTCTACCTGTAGTTTACCCGCTTGCGATTGGGCCCGTTGGGCGAAAATGTCCAAGATCACCTCGGTGCGATCGACCACTCTCACCCCGATTTGGTTCTCTAGATTGCGAATTTGGGCGGGAGAAAGGTCGCGATTGAATACAACTAAATTAGCCCCCGAAGTTTGCACCTGTAGGGCGATTTCTGCCACTTTTCCCGAACCGATCACAGTTTGAGGATGGGGATGATCCCGTTTTTGTCGGGTGACTTGCAAAACTTTACCCCCGGCGGTATCAACTAAACGTTCTAATTCGCTTAAACCGTCCTCAAACTGGCGATCGCTCATATTGTCAGTCATTAAACCAACCAATAGCACCCGATCTTCGGCTGTATCAACGGTTATAGCGGTAAATTCTCGCTGAAACTCCGCCTCTAGTCCTTCCACTAACTCTAAAAAGTCCTGTTTGCTTAAATCCTCTAGATTTAAGGGCGGGGAGACAGACCAGTATATATTACTATTGACATTTGTTTGACTTTGTGGTATGAGATGCGCCAGATAGACCTGCTCCACATAACCGGTCGCCCCACCACCGCGACGGATCATGCCTGTGCCGGTTAGGGTTAAGATCACCAGTGCGTCTAATCTTTGCAGAGCCATGGCGGTTAAACTGGATTCTTTTGGCGGTTCCTGCTTGAGTTCCGTGGCGATGCAACGAATTCCGCAAAGACGCTCGGAACCGTAGCGGGGTAGTTCCAAGAGAGAAAATTGGGTTTGTCGGGGGGTTCCCACTCCCACACGAATTACCTGGCCGCGACGGTTGATATAGGTGCAGAGGGGTTGATGGATATCGGTACTGATGGCCGCCAGTCTTTGGGCGAATTCTGGGGTGGTGAGAGTATCGATAGGCAAGCGTTCATGGTACAGCCTTTGTAGCTGTTTCATCTGACTAGCTTTTAGTCCCTGGGTATTGCCGAAGATGGTATCGATAGGCTTTCCTCACAATTAGGATTTTATCTATTATTGTAGCGATTATGACCATCGCTGCCCTTTTATACTAAATCCAGTTATTAAAAACTGATTATCTATTCCTCCTATTGCCTGTTGCTTTTTGCCTGTTGCTTTTTGCCTATTGCCTATTGCCTATTGCCTATTGCCTATTGCCTATTGCCTATTGCCTATTGCCTATTGCCTATTGCCTATTGCCTATTGCCTTTTGCCTATCCTTATAAGTAGCCTATACTCAACGGATTTAGTATTATTTGTCCTCTAGAAGCCAGCCCTAATTAGGGTAAAATTGGGCAGTATCAATGGTTATTTTCCATATTATGCTCGCTTCTACTCAGGAACTCCTCGAAACCGCTCGCAAAAATATCTATGCGATCGGGGCTTTTAATGTTTATAACCTAGAAGGGGTCAAAGCAGTGATTAGTGCCGCCGAGGATTGCCGTAGTCCCGCTATGTTGCAAATTCACCCCAGTGCTTTGCGTTATGGCAGTTCCACCCTCGTCGCTCTCTGTTTAGAGGCCGCTCGCTCGGCCAAGGTTCCTATCTCGGTCCATCTTGACCATAGCACTAAAGCCAGCGACATCTACGAGGCTCTAGAAGCGGGGATGACCTCAATTATGGCCGATGGCTCTCATCTTCCCTACCAAGATAATCTCGCTTTTACCAAAGAAATGACTCGTTTAGCTCACGAATACGGGGCCGTAGTCGAGGCAGAAATCGGCCGAATTAGCGGCACTGAGGACGGGTTAACTATTGCCGAAAAAGAGGCTAAAATGACAGATACTGAGCAAGCAGTGCAATTTGTGCAGGCGACGGGAGTGGATTCTCTGGCCGTAACTATCGGTAATGTGCATGGCGAGTACAAAAGTCCGCCCCGTCTCGATTTCGATCGCCTGGCCCGGATTCGACAACTTCTGTCTATTCCCCTAGTTTTACACGGTGCTTCCGGTTTACCCCCAGAAATGATCGGGCGATCGATCCAGTTAGGAGTCTGCAAATTTAATGTTAATACGGAAGTGCGTCAAGCCTATATGCAGTCCCTGAAACGGGAAATTTGCGGGCCAGAGGATAAGGATTTATTAGAGATCGCAGGAGAGGCAATTTCCGCGATGAAATCGGTAATTATCGACAAATTAACCCTTTTTGGTGCTGTCAATAAGGCCCACCTCCACGAAACTCCCTACGCTCAAATGTTAGCGGGACTATCAGTTATCAGTAAACAGTAATCAGTTATCAGTAGATATCTGCAATTCACTGAAAAAATACGGGTTAATCAACCAGAAAGACTTTTAGTCTTGAGATAATATTAAGTAGGTAGGTATTAAAAACTTTCCCCTTATTAAGGGGGGATTAAGGGGGTATCGAACCTAAAATCCATTTTTAATTTAATTATAACCAGCTACTTAGCTGGAGGTCTAGCAAGCTGAAACCTCACATCTGGTAACTGATCACTGATCACTGAGATAAAATGCCAATGAAAAAATTAATTCTAGCCACGAGTAATCCGGGTAAATTGGCAGAGATAGGGGAATACTTAACCGATATCGACCTAGAATTGCAGTTAAAACCCGATTATTTAGAGATAGAGGAAACCGGGGCGACTTTTGCCGAAAATGCCTATTTAAAAGCCGCTCAAATTGCTCTAACATTGGGAGAATGGTCGATCGCCGATGATTCGGGATTGGAAGTAACCGGGTTAGGAAATGCCCCGGGGATTTACTCGGCCCGCTATGGTGAAAATGATCGAGAAAGAATCGATCGCCTAGTCAGAGAATTAGGGGATAATCAGGATCGTTCGGCCCGTTTTGTCTGTGTAATTGCGATCGCCCGTCCCGATGGTGAGATTGCCTTGAGCGCCACAGGAATCTGCACGGGAGAAATTCTCACCAGTCCTAGGGGTAAAGGTGGTTTTGGTTACGATCCGATTTTTTATGTCCCCGAATACGCTTTAACCTTTGCGGAAATGTCTCCCGAATTAAAAAGAAAAATTAGCCATCGAGGACGAGCTTTTCAGCAATTGCTGCCCCATCTCAAGACTCTCGCGGATACAAATTCATCAAGGCTCTGACTTGTTCAGCATGATAAGAGCTTCTTGTCAAGGGACTCGCAACAATTTGTAAAAATCCCAGGGACTCACCGTATTCGCGCCAAGCTTGGAACTGTTCGGGGGTGATAAATTCCTGTACACCGAGATGTTTTGGCGATGGTTGCAGATACTGCCCGATGGTGAGAATATCACAATCGACGGCCCGTAAATCGCCCATCACTTGCCGCACTTCCTCGTCGGTTTCCCCCAATCCCACCATAATGCCCGATTTTGTGTAGGTAGCGGGAACAATGGCGCGAGCGCGCTGCAATAATTCTAGAGAACGCTGGTAATCACCCTGGGGACGCACGCGACGATAGAGACGGGGAACAGTTTCGGTATTGTGGTTTAAAACTTCGGGTTTAGCGGCAAGAATCAAAGCTAAAGCCTGCCAATTGCCACAAAGATCGGGAATCAGCACTTCGATGGTGGTTTTTGGGGAAATGCGGCGAATTTCCTCGATACAACGGACAAATTGACTAGCGCCTCCATCGGCCAAATCATCGCGATTGACAGAAGTGATCACTACATGATTAAGATCAAGACGTTGCACGGCTGCCGCTAGTCGCTGGGGTTCCGTGGAGTCTAAAGGTTGCGGTTTTTTCTCAAAATCGATGTCACAGTAAGGACAGGCACGAGTGCAAGCAGGACCCATAATTAAAAAGGTAGCCGTCCCCGCGTGGAAACATTCGCCGATATTGGGACAGGAAGCCTCCTCACAAACGGTATTTAAGCCTAAATCGCGTAAAACTTCCTTAACACTGCCGACTCGTTGCCATTGCGGTGCTTTTACCCGTAACCACTCTGGTTTGACCGTCACGCCTGAACTACTCCGATAATTTTTGCCTATATCCCTAATATCCTAGCAAGTCTCGACCCAATCAAGGCCGAATATGCTATGATGATTTAGCTGAAAATTTTCGGGATGTAGCGCAGCTTGGTAGCGCACTTCGTTCGGGACGAAGGGGCCGCAGGTTCGAATCCTGTCATCCCGATTAAAGACAATCAAGGGGAGAGGCAAAAGTAGAATTGAGAGGGGTAATTGTCGGTCAGTTTGGCTTTTAATTTCTTCGAGTCAGGTGGAAAGTAATTCCCTTGAATCTCAGTTAACCGATGATATTTTAAGGAGTCAGATAATCCTTTGGCTATCGCCAACGCCACCGCTCTATTCTCAAATTCTCCTCGGGATAGTTGCCGGATTTTTTCTTGGGCTGTTTTCTTTTCCTGCTCGATTTTTTTCTCTAATTTTTTCCAGTCTGATTCTTGTCTAGCTTGACTTTCAACTAGCAACCATCTTTGGGCTATACCCCCGCCGCTTTTTTCTCCCGACTTCCTAATTCCTAATTCCTAATTCCCACTGATAACTCAGGAACTATGCAAACAATCTTTCAGCGCATAGGCTACCTGTTGTTGTTCCTCGAAGCTTAAATCGGGGAACATAGGTAAAGATAACACTTTTTCACTGGCCAATTCAGCCACGGGTAAATCGCCTTTTTTATAGCCTAAATACTGATAAACCGGCTGTAAATGCAGAGGAATCGGATAATAAACCATAGATAGGACATCTTTTTCCTGCAAAGCTGCCCGAATTTGGTCACGATTTTCCGTTAGGATTGTGTACTGATTCCAAACGTGCTTACCCCCGGCTAAAGCGGTGGGTAAAGTGATATTAGGCAAAGGTTGCAGTAATTCTCGATAACGTTGGGCAATCTCGATCCGTTGATTATTCCAAAAATCGAGATATTTTAGCTTAATTTGCAAAATAACCGCTTGAATGGCATCTAAGCGGCTATTCACCCCGATTACCTCATGAAGATAACGCACCTTGCTCCCATGTTCTTTAACCATGCGAATTTGTGCCGCTAACTCGGGGTTATTGGTGGTAATTGCGCCACCATCGCCACAACCGCCTAAATTTTTGGTAGGAAAGAAGCTAAAACAGCCAATATCGCCGATACTCCCCACTTTCTGCCCATGCCATTCTGCTCCCGTTGCCTGAGCGCAATCCTCGATTACAAATAAATTATGGGAACGAGCGAAATTTACCACCTCAGACATATTGACAGATTGCCCAAAAAGGTGTACTGGGATAATCGCCTTAGTTTGGGGAGTAAGCGCTTTTTCCAACAGTGCCACATCGAGGTTAAAAGTATTAATATCGATATCGACAAAAACAGGCACTGCCCCGACTAAATTAATCGCTTCGGCGGTGGCAATAAACGAAAAAGTGGAAGTAATTACTTCATCCCCCGCTTGAATACCGAGGGCGCGCAGTGCCAGATAAAGGGCATCGGTTCCCGAATTACAGGCGACACAATCGCTAACACCGTGATAGAGGGCAAATTGTCGTTCTAATTCGCTCACAGCTTCGCCACCAATATAGCGCCCAGAACGGAGGATTTCTAAAACGGCATGGTTAGCTTCTTCGCTGATGACTTGGTATTGACGGGATAAATCGACGGGGGGAATTTTACTCACGCGCTTTCACTCAAATTAGAGACTAATCGGGATTTGTTGGGGAAAAAAAGGAATAATTAGTCAAAAATAATTATAAACTTGCTATCTATAGATGAAGTATCCTTTTAATTTGTTTCTTTTATTTTTATGGATGGATTAGTAGAACTAAATCTGGTGGATTTGGGTTGGGCTTTGGGGATGATGGGTATTTGTTTACTCCTCTCCCGTTGGTCAAATTTAGCCCTAGAGGGACAATTATTATTAGCGACTGGTCGATCGATCCTGCAATTATTAGTGGTAGGCTACGTTATCGCCGTTATTTTTTCCTTGGATAATCCTCTAGCCGTGCTGGGGATTTTGGCAGTAATGATGACTATCGCGACTATTGTTGCTAAAAATCGCATTGATAGCCGAGATAAAGGCTTATTACCCCTAGTTTTCGGCTCTTTATTGATTAGTAGCTGTCTAACTTTAGGTTATGCGATCGCTTTAATCATTCAACCAGAACAATGGTACTCACCCCAATACTTAATTCCCTTGACGGGGATGGTGTTAGGGCAAGCGATGAATAGTGCCTCTTTAGCCGGGGAAAGATTAAGCAGTGCCATTAAAAGTCACCGTTTAGAAATCGAAACCCATCTTTGTTTGGGGGCAACCCCTCAACAGGCGATCGCAGCTTATCAAAAAGAAGCGATTCGAGCTAGTTTAATCCCTACCCTCAATCAGATGATGGTAGTGGGTTTAGTCAGTTTGCCCGGAATGTTCACCGGACAGGTATTGGCAGGAAGTGAACCTTTAAACGCCGCTTCCTACCAGATACTGATCCTGTTTATGATTGCCCTAGCTAACCTAATCACCGCTCAATTGGTGACAGAGGGAATCTATCGGCGCTTTTTCAGTGAGAATTTATCACTGCTCAGTTAACTGATTTAGCCTTTCCACTTGCTGGCGACGACTTCAGCGAGATCAACCACCCGTTGGGAGTAACCCCATTCGTTATCGTACCAAGCGATAACTTTCACCATATCGCCACCCATCACCATGGTGAGACTGGCATCGATGATCGAGGAGGCATCAACACCGCGATAATCAGAGGAAACGAGGGGTAAATCATTATATTCGAGAATTCCTTTCAAAGAATTTTCCGAAGCTTCTTTGAGGACTTCGTTTACCTGTTCCGCGATCGTACTTTTTTCCACTTGCGCCACTAAATCTACCACAGAAACGTTAGGAGTGGGTACACGCAGAGCGATCCCGTTAAGTTTCCCTTTCATGTCGGGGATAACTAAGGCTACAGCTTTAGCGGCGCCGGTGGAGGTGGGAACGATGTTAACGGCGGCGGCACGAGCGCGACGCAGATCCCGGTGACTAGCATCCAGAATCCGTTGATCACCAGTGTAACTGTGGGTGGTGGTCATCGTCCCTTTGATGATGCCGAAGTTTTCGTGAATCACTTTGACGACAGGAGCAAGACAGTTGGTGGTACAACTGGCATTGCTGATGACATTGTATTTATCGTGTTCGTATTCGTGAGCGTTGACACCAACCACATAGGTTCCCACACCCGAACCTTTACCCGGTGCGGTAATGAGGACTTTTTTAGCTCCTGCGACAATATGCTTAGAAGCGCCCTCTTCATCGACGAAAACACCGGTAGCTTCGATCACTAAATCTACACCCCATTCTGCCCAGGGCAGATTGAGGGGATTGCGATCGGAATAACATTTAATGGTTTTACCGTTAACAATTAAAGAATTATCATCGGCATCGATATTAGCGTTAAGTTTGCCTAACATCGAGTCATATTTGAGCAGGTGAGCGTTACTCCGGGGATCGGATGTATCATTGATCCCCACTACCTCCAAGCCACTATTAGTCCGTCCTAACCAACATCTTAGGAAATTACGTCCAATCCGTCCGAAACCATTGATCGCTACTCTAATCACTGCTGCTTGCCCTCTACGTTTTAGTGCAATACATAAAAAAATAATTAATGTTCCCAATCATACCTTAAAGGTTGAACTTTACGATCCTGATCGAAAATAATTTATTAGCTCACCAATCCTATCGGGTTTAAATGAGGACATTTGATTGATTAAAGCGATTTAAAGCCAAAATTAGCCTAAATAACCGCTAAAAGATTCTCATAACCCCATTCCCTCCTTAGCTGTTCGCCTTTTCGGCGATCGGATGTGATACTAAATCCAGTTATTAAAAACTGATTATTTATTCCCCCTTTTGCCTCTTGCCTCTTGCTTTTTGCCTATCCTGATATGTTACCTATACTTAACGGATTTAGTATGAGTTTCCAGTTCACTGATTACTGATCACTCAAAGGTCCCCGCTCCTCTTATCCTCAAAAAAAACTCGTTTACTTTTCTGTAAACGAGTTCACTTTCCATGATAAGATTAATAGTCCTGTGATTTATTTAGCAACTGCTACTGCTACCTTGACGGGCTGAGGCTGTAGGTCGCGCAAACTTGGGAAAAGGAAGTGGTTTTCCTCCACATATTGCGCTCCAAACAGTCCTTTTTCAGCCCAGAAATAGCGATCGGTTGTATGCTCGTTACGCTTAACAATCAATAAAGCTGGTGGGCTAATGCCTATAGCTTGAATATACTTACGCGCCGCAGTTACGGGTTTATCCTCGCCACTTTCAATACTATACTGGGGTACAAGTTCAAGTATCTTACGTCCTTCTTGACGACGGCGACTTTTACGTTTCCGTTTTCTGGCCAACCCAATTACCTCCTGTTTTGGCTAATCGTTGTAATGATAGTTACAAAAGCCGTAGCGATTATATCCCTTCTAGACCAAGAAATCAAGTGTCTCTCACAAAGCCAATTACAAACAAGTTTGACTAAAAGCTAGACTGGGACTATGTTTAAGTTTTTCTGACAAAAACACAGCCCCAAATCCCGATACAAAACTTATTATTCTTAAACTTTTTTTAATATATACCGCGATCCACCTCTAAAATAGTGACCAAACCCTTGTCCTAATTGCTTTTTACTGGCTGCACTCGATCCAAGAGAATCGCCCTTCTCTCCCGTGTAAACTGGGAAATAAAACTCGCAACCCTAGCTTTATCAAGGTTTTCTGATTTTTTACTTTTTACTTTCTTGGTATGCCCTTCTCCTTCCCCTCCCGGACTCCCCTGAGTAATGATTTTATTGCCCTCTGTCAGGCACAGATGGAACTTTTGCGGGAGCAAATGGAAGCGGACAGAAGTGCGGTTTATTTAACTGAACCTTTATCGAGTGATTTAATTCCAGTCGTTGTTTATCCGCCCTTTAATCCCCCTTCTCCCCAAAAAAAGCGGCTTTCCTTGCAACCAGGGCAACCGGCGGCCGACTTGTTAACTGCGGTTAAGTTAGAAGATTTATCCCACCTCTGGAGTAATCAGGAGACCGTCAGCGGTCATCGCTTGTTTTTACCCTTAATGTATGAAGAGGGCATGATCGGATTATTGGTGACAACCAGAGAAAAACGACCTTGGCAAAGTTGGGAATTAACCCGGATGGAAAAAATCACCCAAACCCTCGCTTTAGCCTGTGTACTTGATCGCCAATTGGGAGAAGAACGCTATTATCGACAATGGCAACGTCAGCGCCTCGATACCTTTCTCCATCAAATCCGCAATCCCCTTACCGCTTTAAAAACCTTTGGTAAACTTCTACTCAAAAGGCTTTTAGCCGAAGAAGGTAACGATCCCGCCATTACCGGTATATTGAGGGAAAGCGATCGAGTTCGGGACTTAATTGCCGAATTTGAGGCACAAATTCAGCAAGAAAGCGAAAATTACCCCACCGTCGATATTCCTCTCCTGCAAGCGCAATCTTCCCCCACCACCTTTCTCTTGCCTGCTGGCAGCAGCCAACTAACTCCGATCAATCTCCATGATATTCTCGATCCGCTGCTCCTTTCGGCCCAGGCCGTAGCCAAAGAGAGAAATCTCAGTCTAGAAACGATTCACGGGGAAGACATACCACTTATTCGCGCCAATATCCCCGGTTTGCGGGAAGTATTCAGCAATTTAATTGATAATGCTCTCAAATATACTCCTGCTGGCGGAAAAGTCACCGTCGAGGTAAAAAATGTTAAGAATAGTGTAGAAATTGTTTTTAAAGACACAGGTTATGGCATAGCGAGGAGTGATCAAGAAAGAATTTTTCAACGTCACTACCGGGGAGTGCAAGCAGGGGGAGATATACCTGGTACGGGATTGGGTTTAGCGATCGCCAAAGAATTAATTACCAGCATGGGGGGGACGATTGAATTTGTCAGTCCCAATCCCGATCCGACAAGTTCCCCCTACCCTGGCACGGTTTTTCGGGTTAGTATGCCAGTTATCGAAAATTTGGGTTAAAACCCCGTCGTTTTACGACGGCTTTTCTTGATCTTTAATAGAGCATCTGAGAACTTCCAGTGGCGCACCTCTCAGTTATCAGTTATCAGTTATCAGTTATCAGATGTGAGTTTTTAAGTGTGCAGTATTAAATAGAATTTTCCTACTGTCTTTTTACTGTTTACTGATCAATGACTATAGAGTGTCTTTCTTTTCGTATATGACTTGACATTATTGATAGACCTAGTTAAAATAGGGTACAGACAGACACATTTTAACTCAATGAAAGCAAGGTATCAATATCGCCTTTACCCAACCAACAAACAAAAGGGGCTTTTGTCTCAGTTGTTCGGGTGTGTGCGTGTTGTCTGGAACGATACCTTAGCTTACTGTCAAGAACTCGATCAACAAGGAGAGAAAAAGCCAAAATATACAAAGTTGTCTAGAAGACTAACTCAGATAAAAAAAACAGAAAAAAAACAGTGGTTGACTGAAGTTTCTTCTATTCCTTTACAACAGTTTTTGAGAGACTTAGAGACTGCTTACTCTAGCTTTTTTGTATCTTGTAAGGTAGAAAGGAAGGGAAAGAGAGTAAAACCTCCCAAGTTTAAAAAACGTAAATCTCAACAATCAGCAAGATTTACCGATAATAGTTTTACCGTTCATCAATACCACGTTACTTTGGCAAAAATCGGTGATTTAAAAGTCGTTTGGAGTCGTCCATTACCCTCTAAACCTTCTAGCGTTACCGTGATTAAAGATGCAGCGGATCGATACTTTCTTAGTTTCGTTGTCGAGATTCGTCCCGAAACTTTACCAAATAACGAGCAAACTGTAGGGATCGATCCAGGGATTGCTATCTTTGCGACTCTTTCAACAGGGGAAAAGATAAGCGCACCGAAACCGTTAAAGAAACGATTAAAACGACTAAGAAAGGCACAGAGAAACTTTTCTAGAAAACAAAAAGGAAGTAACCGACGGGAAAAAGCAAGAAAACGAGTAGCTAAAATCCACGCAAAGATTAAAGACACTCGCACTGATTTCTTGCATAAACTATCCCCTAGAGTTGTTCGTGAAAAACAAACGATAGTTTTAGAGGATTTAAACACATCAGGAATGGTTAAAAATCGGAAGTTATCCCGTGCCATATCAGACTTAGGATGGCGTTCTTTTCGAGATATGCTATCGGCAAAATCTGATAAATATGGGCGTGATTTTCTGACAATTTCCCGATGGGAGCCCACGTCTCAGCGATGTTCCTGTTGTGGGAATATTGGCGGGAAAAAGGCGTTAAATATCCGTGAGTGGGAATGTTTTTTCTGTGGGACTTTTCATGATAGGGATGTGAACGCCGCAATCAATATCAAGGTCGCCGGTGGACAATCGGAGACCTTAAAAAACGGACGGGTCGGACAGCATAAGACTTCTGTTAAAGAAGCAGCATCCTGTGAAGCGTTAACCGTTCGGCGGTTCGGCTGAGCTCACCGTCGAAGCCTGAGCTCACGGCCGAAGCCCCATTGACGCGACCATCCCAAAAAGGTGGCGTGGTGAGGAATCACCGTCCGTTTACGGCGGTGAGGATGTCAAA
>NZ_JADBUN010000021.1:0-5643 GCF_020245625.1 Microcystis sp. M049S2
AGGAAAGCATGGGGATGAAGGTATGATAGCGAGATATGTAAAAGAACAAGATAAAGAATACCTGCAGCTACACCAAAATCTACAATTGAGTCTATTTTGATTCTGATACCCCGTCCGCTTGCGGCGGGGTAGTTCATTTGAATAATTTTTCCTTTACAAAAATACAAGAATTATTATAAAAGTTTAGATAAACCAGAAAAAACATCAAGTCTTATGAAGATTATTCAAGAATTATCTCAAAAGTCAACAATTGATGAGATTCTGGTCAGATAATTGGGATGGAGGGGTGAATCAACCTGATCCGAAAAAGAGATTGTTGTCGAGAGTCGGAGAGAAAAGCAATGAATATCAAGGATACGTTACACAATTTTGTCCAGTACCTAACGGAGGCTTTTGCTCGCATTTTTAGCCCCAGCAATGATGAATATCCCGATGTGGGGATGCAGCCTTTTGATTCTGAACCTTACCATGCTCCCAAGGGTAATTCTTAACTAAAAATGACGGATAATTGCTTTGAGATAAAAGTTATGGGTAGGGATAATAACCCTACCTGATTTTATAGAAAAATAATTAATCTTCTGCTTGCCAATCGGGACAACTATCACTATCCCAACCGTAGGGATGGAAACCGCAGACGAGAAGATTGCCTCCGTAGATATAACCGTGATAATTACGGCAACCGATACAAGCAGGATGGGTGTTAGGATCGGGGTTAACCTTAGGAGTGAGGGTAAAATCCGAGGGTTCATCTAATTCCGAAAAGGGATATTCATCGGAGTTAAAAAAATCTTCTAATTCCTGGGGTAAAACCTCTTGAATAAACTGTTCCAGATCTATGATAATTTCCTCATTGATTTCTTCGATAGTTTGGGTCACTTCTTGGAAAAAAGTTTCAATTCCCAGTGCCACAGTTTCGATCACTTCCCAAAAATCCTTCTGCCAATCTTCCATGTTTATACTTGCATCCCTTGTCTGGTAATAATTAATTATTTGTCGCTAAAATCTAGGTTTTAATCCTGTTGCAGTTTCCGTAATTCCTCCTGAAGACGTTCCACCTGTTGCCGCAATTCATCTACTTTTGGATTGGCTGCCTTGGTGTCCTCCTCATCTTCAATGATTTCTATCCGTCGGGGTTCATGGGGAATATTAGATTCGTTACCTTCTACGGTTTGCTGTTGTGCCTGTTTCACCAACTCATCAACGTATTTCCTCGCTTCTTCTGCGTTTATTTCGCCGCGAGAAATCATTTCATCGGCTAATTTTTGGGCTTGATTTCTTAATTCTTGTAAATTTACTTCAGCTTTTTCGGCGGCATAAGTAGCAATGCCTACACCCAAATAAACTGCTTTTTTGACTAAATCACCTAAGTTCGCCATAGCAAAAATCCTGAATCGATCGCTCTTACCTACTAGAATAAACGATCCTTCTCCCAAATGGAGATGGGTTTTGGGAGTCAGTGAACAGTGAACAGTAAACAGTAATCAGTGAACGCTTGCGCCGCTAATGTAACACCATGAACATTTTTCAGCCAATATCCAAGAGAGCCATCAGTGAACTGAAAACTCACATCTGATAACTGATAACTGATAACTGGTAACTGATAACTGATGAGGTAAAGTTTTGTAAAGAGATGAGGTGGTGGCAACAGCAAAAGTGATCGCTATAAAGATTAAATTTTAGTCAAATTGCTGATTTTTCGCCCTCAAAACGACGATAGAGCCTCATCAGGTCATTTTTGACCTAAATAGTTTGATTAAGCTCAAAATAACTAAATATTGCGGATAGCTGCCGGCAGCCAGCTGCCGGCTGAATCGATTTGTGTTCATCCTCAGCAAAGATTTAAACTAAAGAATCGAGACAAGATTCCCGATTTAATCACAAAAAACTATGTTTCCTATTCATCGCCCCCGTCGTCTGCGTCAAACCCCTCAAATGCGCCGTCTGGTGAGTGAAACCGTCTTGACAGCCAATGACTTTATCTATCCCCTTTTCGCCACGACGGGGGAAGGTATTGCCCAGGAAGTCAAATCGATGCCGGGGGTGTACCAATTATCAATCGATAAAATTGTTGACGAAGCCAAGGAAGTGCGGGATTTAGGAATTCCAGCGATTATTTTATTCGGGCTGCCGGAAAGTAAAGACACAGAGGCGACGGGAGCATGGCACGATCATGGTATTGTCCAAAAAGCGGCCACGGCAATTAAAGAGGCAGTTCCCGATCTACTTATTGTCGCCGATACTTGTTTGTGTGAATATACTAACCATGGTCATTGTGGTTATCTGCAAACGGGAGATTTAACCGGCAGGGTGTTAAACGATCCCACTCTGGGATTATTGCAAAAAACCGCCGTTTCTCAGGTAAAAGCGGGAGTGGATATCATTGCACCTTCGGGAATGATGGATGGTTTTGTCCAGGCAATTCGTCAAGGATTGGATGAGGCCGGTTATAGTGATACACCGATTCTTTCCTATACGGCTAAATACGCTTCTGCCTATTATGGGCCGTTTCGGGATGCGGCTGATTCTACCCCCCAATTCGGCGATCGCAGAACCTACCAAATGGATCCGGGTAATGCCCGGGAAGCATTAAAAGAGGTGGAATTAGACGTATTAGAGGGAGCAGATATGTTAATGGTGAAACCCGCTCTATCTTACATGGATATTATCTGGAGAATCAAGGAAATGACTAATTTACCCGTGGCTGCCTACAATGTGTCGGGGGAATATTCAATGATTAAAGCGGCGGCGTTAAATGGCTGGATTGACGAAAAAAGAGTGACTTTAGAGACTTTAACCAGCTTTAAACGGGCGGGTGCCGATATTATCTTAACCTACCACGCTAAGGATGCCGTGCGCTGGTTAGCAGAGGGTTAAACTTGATGATTCAACCCACCATGCTGATTATTAAGTAGTTAGGCACAATTCATTCAAGCAACGGCTCTTCTGGTTTCTGTGTGGAAACGAGTCAAGTTGAACGATGTTCAAAGGTACATTTTGCGCTTCCTCGGTTCGGCTTGTCAAAAATATTATTTTCTCTGTTGAGGAACCTGCGGAATGTAGGTTGAAGTGCTATGACTCAGCCAAAGTTATCGATGAAGACGGTCTAACTTAACCGTTCCCCACTTCCCCACTTCCCTACAACCCACGAAAAACTTTTTCCCTATATGGGGAAAGATTCGCCAATAGACCGGACAAGAATCTCTAGATGAGCGAGGCTATGGGTGGCCATGGCAGTAAATCGCAGACGACTGGTGGGAACGGTAGGAGGACGAATTGCGGGGGCAAAAATGCCTTTTTCTAGCAGTTTTTGCGATAATTCTAGGGCTTGACCCGGATTGGCTACCGGTAAACATAAAATCGCCGCTTCCGAAGGCAATATATTAAAATTATTTAAGTTACTCTTGACAAAATTAATATTTTGGTGTAGGCGTTGGCGACGTTCCGGTTCCAGACGAATAATCTCTAAAGCCATTCTAGCGGCGGCGGTGTCGGCGGGGGATAAACCGGTAGTATAAATCCAGGTGGCGGCGCGATTGCGGATAAAATCGATAATTTTGGCACTTCCGGTCACATATCCCCCTAAACTGCCTAAAGCTTTACTCAGGGTTCCCATCTGAATTAATTCCCGTCCCTGACAACCACAATATTCCACGCAACCTGTGCCATTTTCCCCCATAACCCCGGTAGCGTGGGCCTCATCCACCAAAACCATACAATTATAAATCTCGGCTAGAGCGAGAATTCCCGCTAGGGGACAGATATCCCCATCCATACTAAACACTGTATCAGTGAGCAGTAAACAATGACGATAGTGATGACGGTGGGCTAATAACTGATTTTCTAAGTCTTCGAGACTATTGTGCCGGTATTCTTTCACCGTGGCACCGCTTAACTTGGCTCCATTTTTCAGGCTAGAGTGATTGTATTGATCTCCTAAAATCAGGTCTTTCTGCGCCACTAAACAGGTAATTGTCCCCAAATTGGCTAAATATCCCGAACTAAAAACGATCGCGTCTTCGCTATTTTTAAAGGATGCGATCGCTAATTCTAAGTCTCGATGAATATCTCGGTGTCCACTTAATAAACGCGAGCCGGTGCTTCCAGTTCCATAGCTTTGTGTTGCTGCTATGGCTGCCGCGATCATTCTTTCATCGGCTGCTAATCCCAGATAGTCATTACTGGCAAAATTAATCAGCGATCGACCCTCTAATTCTATAACGGCTCCGCCCCGGCCTTGAATGGTTTTAACCCTTCGATACCAATTGGCCCGATGGAGGGTTTTTAAGCTATCCTCGATCCAAGAGTAAGGATGATTCATAGGCGATTGATCAATATAGTGGTTAGCTAGGGGAAAAATAGCCAGATTGTTGCCGAAAAAGGCTCTTTTAAGGGTTAATAGTTTCGTAAAAACGACAATCTTGACAGGGACCAGAGGGGTTAATCGCACAGCGTAACAGTTCGGATCTGGCGTTAAAACGACAACTAGCATCCCCCATCACCCAACGTCCTTCAATCAAACTTTTTTCGTTAGGAGTGGGAGCAGTTTGTACATAAAGGGAAATTTTGCGTAAACAATAGCCACCAATCTTGTATTGATACTGGTGGTGACGTTCCAAAACCGCATAGGTTTGTCCTTTTAAGGCCAAATAATTACCCGGTTGTGGCATCCAATCCAACTGTATCTCTCCCAAACTTTGCCGCGGATGGGTTAGAATAACCTCCGTTGTTAATGAATCTTGCTCCATGATTATCCCTGTATTCTGGGCTACCTTTGCTCAATGGTAGCTTAGATCTCTGGCTCTCTTATTCTTTGTGTGATAAGTTTAACTTATATAATAGCGATCAATCTTTGTGTCCTTTGTGTCTCTGTGGTTCGTTCCACTCACTCTAGAATTGCCAATTTCCCGATTAGAGTAGAAGATAAACCGCAGGATTTTTCCGAGAATTGACTTTATGGTTTACCCGATCCCGCCTGAAGATAATCTACCGCAAAAATTTCCGAAAATTCCCTTAGATCGTCGGGCCTATGCTTTCCTGATCGACTTTGCCTCGATCTGGTTTTTAAGCTCCTTTGCTAATAGTGCGCCTGTACTGCAATTTTTCCTTTTTCTCCTGATTTGGTGGTGTTTGCGGGTGTTATTAGTAGCGCAGAATCAGGGTCAGAGTTTAGGACGTTGGGCCCTGGATATGAAGATCATCGATCTACAACTTCAGCGTTTACCCGGAATTTTGGAGTTAAGCAAACGAGAGGCGATCGCTGGTGGCGGGGCAGCTTTAATGATGGTAGGGTTAAATACTTTTTTTGGCAATCCTTTAAGCTTGATTTTATTATCTTCGCCCCTTTTTGCCGATTGTGGTATGGCGATCGGTGATGAGCAATTGAACCGCGCTTTCCACGATCGCATCGGTGGCACGATTGTTATTCCCACCCGTCGGGGTTTTTCTCTCGATCTACGTTTAAGAAGGCTTTGGTATCAAGTTAAGGGCAGAATGAGAAGATAAATAGGGCTTGCTGAATAAATCTAAAAACCTTGTTGGATAAGGCTTTTAGACTTTTTTGACCTCAAAAAGTGCCGACCATTGGAGGGATCAGGGGTAAAATTCAGGTACTTTTTCCCTGAAAATTAGGTAACTGACTACCTC
>NZ_JADBUN010000210.1:0-5763 GCF_020245625.1 Microcystis sp. M049S2
AAACAGACGCACCACCGCAGGACGCACTTGCCACTCGACAAACTCTCCTAAACGATTGCCCAACTCCCCAATCTGCTTACTAACTCTGTTAATTTGCTTATCTGTTTCTTTTTGAGCTTGGGATAACTCTTGTTGGGATTGAGCCAATTCCTTTAGTATTGCCCGAATGTCTTCAATAGTGGCTGTCATAATGAATTTTCTCAAGTTAAAATGAAATTTTCTCTATTATAGCCCGATCGCTTTTTCTCCCTTGAAGTAACCGTTCAGGGGGTGACAAAATCTGATAATCTAAAAAGACGTGGAAAAGAGCGGCTAATGTGAAAGAGTAGTATCCATCTCTGTGCTGCCCCAGGAGAGTCCTTCCACTGAGTCAATGCCACTGGCGGCTTGACATCCCCCCCCTGAACGGTTACAATAAAGCTATGCGCCTTATGTAAGTTAGAAGCTAGAATGGTGTAAACTCCCTTGATAGATTATCTCTCTAGTCGGAGTGTTGGACTCAAACACTTGATCCCTAATTAGGTTGTTTTAGGTCACATCAAGAGTAATACTTTATTAGGTTTCTTACAGGAAATTTTAAAGGTTTGAGCCTTCGGTAAATCTTTCGAGGTATCCTAGTTATCTTATGTCAAAAATAGCTTGAGCGATTTTTTCAGAGGATTTTTCTAATCTAAAGTAATATTCTCTGAATGTTTATCATGTTACAAATTAAGTGATTTTTACTCATTTCAGTACAATGGCAAAAAATCAAGCCGAATCTATGTCTGATCAGAATCATCAGCAGCCAGATATGGGTGCGAAGAAAACAACGCAGGCTAGAATAGAACATCAGGATAATAATCAAATAAAAACGGGAATTGATCCTAAAATTGATTCGGAAAAAACGTTTAAATATTCGGAGCCAACAGGAAGATTAGGGGAGATAATCCTGCGCTTAATGCCGTTGGGTCTTTTGCTCGGAGGACTGAGTTATTGGGCGATAGTTGGTAAGATTCCGACTCCTGTTCAAGGACGAGCGGTCATTTTGATTCCTCGTTCTATTGTTAATATCGAACCCCGTCAAGGTGGGCGGGTGTTAACCCTCCTGATTCAACCGGGAGATTCTGTCAAAAAAGGTCAATTACTGGCAACTTTAGAGTTTCCTGAATTAGAAACAGAATTAAGGGATAAAAAGGATAGACTAGCAGATCTCAAGCAGCAGGATAAAAGAGTTGACTCTATTGAAGTGAGTCGTCGCCAATTGAATGCAGCCTCAATAGATCGCCAGCAAAAGGCGAATCAGCTTCAGATTAAAGCACTTCAAGTTCAATTATCCAGTAATCAAAAACAGCGAGAAGCCTATCTCTCCCATGCTCGATATCTTAAAAATTTCCAGAACTCAACGGATGAAAGACTAGCCGCCTACGATAAACTTATCGAAGAGGGGGCTGTCGCCAAGCTAGATTTTCCCTCCTATTTGTTTCAGTTCAATAATCTAGAGGCTTCTAATAGTATCAATCGCGTCCAAATAGAACTCGATCGCCTTAAGGGGGTTGATGAAAGCCTGCGAGCGCAGATGAACGCATTGACGGCACAGAATAATATACTAAACACAGAAAAACGGCAAATAGACCTGCAAGATACAGCCAGTGATATTCTTCGTTACAATGCGATCGCTGACCAGCAACGAGAGATTAATACGTTAAGAACCACCATTCAAGCCAACAAAAATGTAGTGAGTCTGTACAACGGCCAGATTTTAGACTTATCTGTTAATCCGGGGGAAGTTTTGGCTCCGGGGGGGCGCATCGGTACGTTAGAAGTCTCCAATCTAAAGGCCAAGACCAACGTGGTGGCCTTGTTTAAGAGTGGTGATGCCAAACGATTAGAACCGGGCAAGGAAGTAGAAGTCGTTCCCGATCTCTATGATCGCGAACGCTATGGGGGTATCGTTGCTAAGGTAATTACCGTCGATCAGCAGCCGGTAACTGTGGCAGAACTAGCAAATATAGTCGGAAGTCATGAACTCGCCAGCAAACTGTTTCTGGGTAGAGATGAAGACGATCGCGATAAGCCTATACCCGTCAATGCAAGTGTTATCAAAGCCACTTTAGCGCTGAAGGTTGATCGCAATACACCGAGTGGTTTTTACTGGACCCAAGCCAAGGGAGCACCCCAAAGAATTACCAACGGGACTACCGCAGATGTCCATGCTGTGGTAGAAGAGCGTTCTTTGGTGAGTTACATAACCCCTGCTTTTCGCTGGATTACAGGGGTGTACGACCGTTAACCACAATCTTGCGAGCGTAAGTAGCTGAAAGAAACAACGACTAGAATAAACGGTTAAACCTAATATGGAAAATCCGAAAAGACGTTCTCAATGGTGGACTTGGTGGTTTAAGTGGTGGATTATTGCCGCAGCGTTTGTCTTAGTAATCTTGATCCATAGTGAGCCTCCTCAGCTTTGGTTTTGGTTGGTGACTTTTTTGGCACTGATTTTATATGGGATTGAGCGAGCGATTAATGGGTAACAATGAGTAAGTCGAAAAAGGATATAGAGATACCTTGGACAGTAAAAACGGGCTAATGATCAGACAGGGATTGAAGTTTTCCCTGGGTGCTGCTCTCTTAACGAGTTTCTTTTGGCACCGAGGAAATGTATTAGACAACTTTGTCTATCCCGTCTTTGGGTATGTATCTGTACTGATTGAGCCATCGATGGGAGGTGCGATTGCGGCAGGTTTGGGGCGTTTGGGGGGAAGTGCTTTGGGGGGAATCATTGCGGCTATCCTGGTGAACGCCTACGGAATCCAAGGCTCAAGTTTTTTTGTCATTCCCTCTCTCACCTACATTTTAGCCGCCCTGATCTGTGAAACTTACCGATGGCAAGCCGCTTATTCCCAAGCCACACTACTGGGCGCTTTAATTGCCATGAGAGTGGTAGGAACATCAGCACAACAAGATATCTGGCTCTATTTGCGATCGCGCCTGATCGATAACTGGATCGGAATCGCTGTGGGAATTGCTGTGGCCTTACTATTTTGGCCCCAGAATACTCGAGCCGATCTCAACCGGAACTTGATGGGAATCCTTCAAGATATACCGCACTTGTTCCAAAAAATTCTTGATCGCCACTTAAAAACTGAGGTCGAGGAGCGGGATTATTCTCTTTCTATTGAGCAGAACGAGCTTAACTTACTCAATCAGATTAAAAAATCAACACAAACTAGCCTTTCAACACTCACAAAAGCAACCCATGAATTCGGTAGTGAGATATTGGTGGCAGAAAATTGGAGTGAAATCTTGGCAATTCAGAACCAATTGACTCGACAATTAGCTGATCTGATGGCTTTTAAGGGCGAAAAGCATGAACAAAATTTAGTGCATCAGTTCAGTGATGAATTAAACCAATTGGCGACTCATCTTACCGACAGCTTTGATAGCTTGAGGGATTTGAGTAACGGCAAAAAAATCTTAGCTACCCCTTACCTGACAGAATTAGAAGAAGATTTAGCGAATATTGGGGGTAAACTTGATCATCTCCGAACAAGTGGAGAGATTGACCGGTATGATGTTCAAGAATCACTACAGTTTTATCAATTTATTCAACTTGTATCTCGATTTATCCAACAATGCGAGGGATTAGGAGGCAGGATAATCGATAAAACCAAAGTAACTGCAACTTTCAGGCGAAGACACCTGATTACCTTTCCCAAATGGGCCCCTATATCCCTAAAACGCCTGAGAGAAATTGTCAGTCTTGGCGTGGTTATTGGTTTGTTACTGGCTATTATTCGTCACATCGAGTTTCCCTATCCTTCTGCTTACGAAAAAGTGGCAGATATTGTGATCATAGGTGCAGTGGTCACTGTCATTCAACCGACAAGGGGGCGAGCGATCGCAATCGGTTGGGCGGCCACTGTTTCCTTGAGTTTGACAATTCTCTGTATTTACCTGTTGGTCAAGTCCTTTGGTTATAATCCTTTTAGTAGCAGTCTGGCTTATTTTTTCGCCTACTTCAGTTGTGCTTGGCTGGGGTTTACGCCAATCGCTCGCATCGGTGCGATTGTAGCAGCCGATGCCATCGGGAAGGATATTTTTCCTTTTTTCGAGCAAGGAATTTGGGCCGCACTGATTTCAGTTCCCGTAGGTGCGTTTCTGGGGGTGTTGCTGACCACTGTATTTATGACAAAATCGGCTACAAACCAACTGGAAACAGATTTTTCTGTGACTTTTAAGAAAATGGGACAGCTATATCAAAAACTGCTGTCAGGCTATTTTCAGGATACGATACCACCGTCAGATATCCCCCAACTGAAGCAGGCAATCACAGTGGCGATCGCCCAACATCCAGCCTCGGTTAAGATTGCCAGTCTCGAACAAATTTCCACGGTTTTAGCAACCAAACACCAAAATTTTTGGAATTTCTCCATCGGCTACGAACAAAAACTCTGGGCTCAACTGGATGCTTTACAAGATGTGCTACAGCAACCGCTTCCTGAACCGATACGACAAAAGTTTTTACCTGAATTACAAGCGATCGCACAACAAACCGCGATCGCTTTTGATGAAATTGCTGAGGCGATCGCTGCCCAAGTAATTCTCAACCCACCAAAGTTAGAATTGCTCATCGAAGAAATTGAATCCCTTGAGAAGCAATTACTGAGCTTGCGGGTTGAGAGTCGAAGTTATCCCTTAAATGAGCTAATCGCCTTTAGCTCGGCTTTTATGACGATGAAAGCCATTGCCAGCAACTTAAATCAAATGAGTCAAGACTTACCTGCCTACACCCAATAGGTAATAGGCAAACATTATCAGCCTGAAGGATTTCTGCTCTCAGGGCTGTATATTCAGAGTGTAGGGTGCGTTAGGCGGCTATCAATTTAGTCAAAAAACTAAAATTAATAATTCGCCGTAACGCACCCTACAAGATCGGCGATCGCACTATTATCTAAGCTTTAGCGAAACCCAACCCCACCAATGTAGTTAGGAATGTTGGGTTTCGCCATTTATCTGTAACGATAATTACAATAAGGAGGGTGGGTAAAATTCTGCCCACCCTACCATTCTACTAAATCAATACGGGGTTTTTGGCAATTTCAATAGCCCCTAGAAAAATTGATACTTTGCAGACTATCTCATTGTCTCCAGTTGGATCTTCCTTAAGAAACTTTCTCAAAACTCTGATGTTACGCTCTCGATCTACTTTTATGGGGAAATCGGCTTGTTTTGCGTTTTGAATTGCAGTTTTAACTCTCGGATCGTCATTAAGTATTTGGATAGGATGCACTATTTGATCGAGAGAACTGTAGGGATAGTCATTAGTGATTTGTCTTTCTTGGTCAAAACCCAGTAGTTCAATATACTCAATAAATTGAATTCCACTATCAATTAATGATTTGTCCTCAAACGATAATTCTACGGTATAGGAGATTTGGAGAAAAACACGTACTTCGCCTGTGATTGGATCGGTAGCATCACCCGTCTTAATTATTTTAGGTGAATTGTTGTCTTTAATTATTTTAGGCATTGCTTAAACATCCCTAGTGCTTCAGAAAATCTTGATAAAATTGGATTCGCTTACAGGAGTTATAGATTAATCGCACCTTTGTCAGGGCATGAATAACTCCTGTTATAGATCTACTGACAGGGGGACAAGCGAGCTAGAAAACTTGCCAACAAAGGCTTCTAGCTTCTCTCGCTAGAAATAGATTTAGCGATTCTAGGCAAAAAGCTAACGAAAGAATTAGGGATAGGAGCGAGCTTACTAGGAATTATTATTAA
>NZ_JADBUN010000211.1:0-5867 GCF_020245625.1 Microcystis sp. M049S2
AATTATAACTGCTTTTTCCGCTCTCAATCATCCAGATTGGGGAGAAGGAATTTATTTTTTACCTCCAGCATTAACCACAGCCATTATTGTCCTGCATCAATTACCTGAAACCCCTGAAACCCTTTGGTTAAGATTATTAGGTAGAGGAGGAACCAGAAGCAGAGCGATTGATGAATTAGAGGCCTTGTCTCCTAGTCATCCTTTTAAATCAGCTGCCTTAAAATTATTATACAATTTGAGTAGAAACTTGCAAGCCTTACCAAAAAGAACCCAGGAGGAGAGTAAATTTATTATGCGTTTAGCCCCTTTATACGAACAAGATAGAGAAAAAGCTATTCAACAAGGAGAAGCTATCGGACTTCAAAAAGGCAGAATCGAAGGCATTCAAGAAGGAGAAGCTATCGGACTTCAAAAAGGAGAAGCCAACCTAGTGCTACGCTTACTTAAACGACGTTTTGGTGAACTTCCCCCGCATATCACCGAAACTATCCAAAAACTAACCGTAGAACAATTAGAAGACTTAGGAGAAGCATTACTAGACTTTGAGAGTCAAGCTGACTTAATTAATTGGCTTAATCAAGCCTAAAATCTTCGGTAAAGGTCATTTAAAACTCCTATATTTTTTTCTTGATTGCTCGGAAAATTGAGAGCTTTATTGAACGGGGCAAGGTCTTAGAAATTAATCACACCATCTCCATTAAAATCTGGCGTTGCTAATTTGAGTTCTGAATCTTCTTAGGTGAGATTTTTAAAACCTGCACCCCAACTAACTTTTGGCTGCGATACACAGTTAGCATTCATACCTTGATTCAACAACGCCGAATAATCTTATACTACTCCTAATCACTTCTTATCTCTTGACAATGACCTTAGAAACCGATCACGGTAAAAGCCATCCCGTCGGGGCAACTGTCTTGGCCGATGGTGTCAACTTCTCACTATTTTCTAAGTATGCTACTGCGATCGAATTATTATTATTTGATGATGCTAATTCTCCCGTACCTAGCCAGACTATTCTCCTCACCCCGCAAACAAACCGCACCTTTTTCTATTGGCATATTTTCGTTCACGGCATTGGAGTCGGTCAAGTGTATGCTTATCGAGTCTATGGTCCGGATAATCCGGCCCAGGGTCATCGCTTCGATCCTGATAAAGTAGTTCTCGATCCCTATGCGAAAGCGATTGTCGGTGCGGAAATTTATGATCGGCAAGCTGCCAGCGAAAAAGGCGATAATTGTCATCGAGCTTTGCGGGGTCTGGTAGTGGATACGGGCCGCTACGATTGGGAAGATGACAAACCGCTACGCACTCCCTACTCTGCCAGTTTTATCTACGAAATGCACGTCGGCGGCTTTACTCGCAACCCGAATTCTGGCGTTAGCGAGGAAAAAAGAGGTACTTTTGCGGGATTAATCGAAAAAATACCCTATTTGAAAAACCTAGGCATTACTGCCGTGGAATTGTTACCGATTCATTACTTTGATCCCGCTGCCGCTATGCCGGGGTTAACTAACTATTGGGGTTATAGCACGATCGGCTTTTTTGCGCCCCATGCTGGTTACAGTAGCGATCGCTCACCCCTGGGTCCTTTGAATGAATTTCGGGATCTGGTGAAAGCTTTACACAAAGCGGGGATCGAAGTGATTCTCGATGTGGTTTTCAATCATACCGCCGAGGGGGACGAAACCGGGCCGACTCTTTCCTTGAAAGGTATCGATAATCGCACCTACTATATCCTCGATGCGGTCGATAAAAGCCTCTATAGCAACTATACCGGCTGTGGTAACACCCTCAAGGGTAGTCATCCCATTGTCGGCAAAATGATTCTCGATTGTTTGCGCTATTGGGTGTCGGAAATGCACGTGGATGGTTTTCGCTTTGACCTGGCGGCCGTATTATCGCGCAATGTGGACGGGGAACCGATCCTGCAAAAAGGTTATAACATGATCTGGGCGATCGAATCGGATCCGGTCTTAGCTGGGACAAAATTAATCGCCGAAGCTTGGGACGCAGCAGGATTGTATAGTGTCGGTCAATTTGTTGAATTTGCCGATTGGTTTTCCGAGTGGAATGGTCCTTTTCGCGATGATGTGCGCGCTTTTGTCCGGGGAGATACCGGCATAGTCAGCAAATTAGCGGCGCGGATTTTAGGAAGCCCCGACATATACCACAGACCTGACAACGATGTCAATAGAAGTATAAATTTTGTTACCTGTCACGATGGCTTTACCCTTAACGATCTAGTTTCCTACGACGAGAAACACAACGAGGCTAACGGCGAGAAGAATCGGGACGGTTGCAACGATAATTTTAGCTGGAATTGTGGGATAGAAGGGGAAACCAATAACGAGGCGATTAAAACCCTGCGACTGCAACAAATAAAAAATCTCTTAACGATCCTGTTCATTTCCCAAGGAACACCTATGCTGTTGATGGGGGACGAAGTGCGACGCACCCAAAAGGGCAACAATAACGCCTATTGTCAGGATAACCAGTTAAGTTGGTTCGATTGGAGTGCGGTAGAGCAAGAGTTCGATCTTTGGTGTTTCGTAAGGAGACTGATCGATTTTAATAAAAAATTAGCTCTTTTCCGTCAAGAAAAATTGCTAGAAGTCACCTATACCAGTCTCGAACCCCATCTGAGTTGGCATGGCGTACAGTTGAGTAAACCCGATTGGTCGGAAGATTCCCGCAGTTTAGCTTTTTCCCTGCGTCATCCTAAGGCAAACGAGTATTTACACATTATGCTGAACGCTTACTGGGAATCTCTCGACTTCCAGTTACCCCCCCTATTCCCAGAGGAAAAATGGCATCGTGTCATCGATACTGCTGGGCAATTGTCCGAGGCAGCCTGTGATTTAGATGCCGCCGTCGCTATTGAATCGGAAACCTATCGGGTGCAAGCGCGTTCGGCGGTAGTTTTAATCGTTAAACCAGTATAACAAGGGGAGAGATATTACCCGATCGAGCGATCTTGAATGCTTTAACTAATGAACAATGGCATCAATTCAATCGTCAAGTCGAAAAACGTTATTTATTTGCGGAGCAATAGCTGAAATGATGCGGCTTTCATTAGCGAAACGGGTATCGATTCTCTCTTTGTGTTTAATTGGTTTTTCCCTGCCTTGGACCCCGTTCAGCGTTTCACCAGTACAGGCGAACCCAGAACCGAATGCGATCGCTCTTGGTGATCCCGTTCGGGAAGAAAAGCAAGCTCGGCAGTTAGTAGAATGGTTGGGGGCTAAACAATACGACAAGGTGATTGCAGCTTTGTCACCCCAACTAAAACCCCTCTGGACTGCCGAAAAACTGCAAAAAGTCTGGGAAAGCCAAGTAACTGACCATACTGGACCGTTTAAGCGCATTGTCAAAAGCAAGGTACTTGATGCTATCAATGCCAATCTGGTGATTGTCACCGTTGAATTTGAGAAAGTTACCGAAGATGTGACAGTTACCTTTAACCGGGCTGGTCAGATAGTTGCCGCAGATTTTCCCGAATTTCGCAGTATTTCTGAGATTGGCACCGCTTTTGTCATGGCCTTGGCCAATAAAGACTACGGCCTGGCCCGAGGCTATCTACACCCTTTCCTGAAAGCTGAGGTTTTCCCCACCAGAGTACAAGGCGCTTGGGAAAATTTACTTAAGCGTACCGGCCCCGTGCGTCGGATCGTGGGAACTCAGGTCAGAAAAGGTTCGGATACGGACGGTGTGGATCTGGTGTTGGTGACGATTCAATTTGAAAAACTGACGGATACTTTAATCCTCGTTTTTGATGATCAAAAGCAGATTGTCAACGTGGATTTCCCTTTAGGCAATTAGTAATCAGCCGAAATTACCCCGTAAATTGAGTTGGAGACGATAAGTTATGTTAGATAAAATCGAAGTTCCCATCGAAGCGATCGCAGCTAGGGAGATTCTAGATTCCCGCGGCCGTCCCACGATCGAAGCGGAAGTGCTGTTAGAATCGGGGGCGCTCGGTTTGGCCCAGGTTCCCAGTGGTGCTTCTACGGGTAGTTTTGAAGCCCACGAATTGCGCGACGATGATCCCCAGCGTTACGGTGGTAAGGGTGTCCTAAAAGCGGTTCGCAATGTCCACGAAAAAATTGTCCCGGTTTTGGAGGGGATGAATGCTTTCGACCAAGCTAGTATCGATTTAGCTATGATCGATCGCGATGGCACGGCCAATAAACGAGAATTAGGGGCTAATGCTATCCTAGCTGTCTCTCTGGCTACGGCCAAAGCGGCGGCGGCGGATCTGGGCTTGCCTCTCTATCGTTATCTCGGCGGTCCGATGGCCAATGTACTACCCGTCCCGATGATGAACGTGATCAATGGTGGTTCTCACGCTGATAATAACGTCGATTTTCAGGAGTTTATGATCTTCCCCATCGGGGCCGATTCTTTTAAGGAAGGTTTGCGTTGGGGAGCGGAAGTATTCGCCGCTTTGGGTAAGGCCTTACACGAACGCAAATTACTGACCGGTGTGGGCGATGAGGGCGGTTATGCTCCTAATTTGGCTTCAAATCAGGAAGCTTTGGATATTTTAATCGAATCGATCGAACGTGCTGGTTATAAACCGGGGTCGGAGGTGGCTTTAGCTATGGATGTGGCCGCCAGTGAATTCTATAAGGACGGTCAATACATCTACGATGGTTCGGCCCATTCTCCGGCCGAAATGGTGGACTTTTTGGCCAGTTTAGTTGATCGCTATCCGATTATTTCTATTGAAGACGGTTTACACGAGGAAGATTGGGATAACTGGAAATTATTGACCGATAAACTGGGGGCGCGGATTCAGTTGGTGGGCGATGATTTGATGGTGACTAATCCCATCCGTCTGCAAAAAGCGATCGATCTGGGTATTGCTAACTCGATCCTGATTAAACTCAATCAGATCGGTTCTTTGACGGAAACCCTACAAACGATCGCCCTGGCCACTCGTCACGGTTATCGTTCTGTAATTAGTCATCGCTCTGGAGAAACGGAAGACACCACGATCGCAGATCTAGCGGTGGCCACTAATGCCGGACAGATTAAAACCGGTTCTCTCAGTCGCAGTGAACGGGTGGCTAAGTATAATCGCTTATTACGCATCGAAGAGGAATTGGGCGATCGGGCGGTGTACGCGCCGAAAGTCGGTTTGGGTCCAAAATTCTTGGCCTAAAATTTGCAAAAAGTCTTGCAGTGATCGAAAAAGGGTGTTATAGTAAAGGTACTGATAACTGATAACTGGTCACTGACTATTGTGGTACTTCGCTGAAACCTTTTTCGGCGAAGTATTTATTTGTGGCCTTTTTTTTGCACCAAGCTATGATTTTTGGATCAAAGGTGTTATAGTAAAGGTACTGATAACTGATAACTGGTCACTGACTATTGTGGTACTTCGCTGAAACCTTTTTCGGCGAAGTATTTATTTAGGGTTTGCTGAAAAAGTTTGTTGGTGGGGTTAGGAGTCAGGAGATAGGAGTCAGGAGATAGGAGATAGGAGACAGGTTTTGGGGGTTGGGGTTTTGGGGTTTTGGGGTTTTAGTTCAATTTCCCCACTTCCCCACCTCCCCAATTCATAATTTCCACTCCCCCTACACCCCACACCCTACACCCCACACCCTGCCCCCAGGAAAAACTTTTTGCCGCAAACCCTATTTAAGCTCAGTTCGGGTTAAACAGAGGGGGATAAAGCCCATTCCATGGTCAAGCTGAACTTATCGGGCGTTGTCGCCGTCAGCGCTAGCCTGCATTATTCACCAACTGGCAAAAACCTGATTGTGAGGACATCTCAAAAAACAGACTGTTTTTCAGCCAGATCGCTAGATGAACTTCTTGCCAAGGCTTTCGAGGATTTTCCAAAGTCTTCATGAATAATGCAG
>NZ_JADBUN010000212.1:0-20444 GCF_020245625.1 Microcystis sp. M049S2
CCTGCATTATTCACCAACTGGCAAAAACCTGATTGTGAGGACATCTCAAAAAACAGACTGTTTTTCAGCCAGATCGCTAGATGAACTTCTTGCCAAGGCTTTCGAGGATTTTCCAAAGTCTTCATGAATAATGCAGGCTAACATCAGATTTTAACAGGTCAAAAGCCTTATTTTCAAAGGGTTTTACCATTATTCAGCAAGTCCTAGTTAAATAGTTTCAAACCTATAGCAGTAAGCCATCAGCTTTGAATCAGTTATATAGGAAGTTGTCGTTTTCTTTTCACTAATAACTGAAAAATCCCCACCCTACCCAATCACCTCGTGTAAATCCGTCGGTGCGAGATTAGGATAAACCACTTCACCATCCTTAAACCAAATAATGCGCTGAGAGTGACGCGCCACATCAGCCTCGTGAGTTACCATGACGATAGTAATGCCACTGTTATTCAATTCCGAGAAAATAGCCATCACCTCTTGGGTAGTTTTCGAGTCTAGCGCCCCCGTCGGTTCATCAGCAAGTAATAATATGGGTTGATTGACAATTGCCCTAGCAATAGCGACGCGCTGCTGTTGTCCCCCCGATAATTGATTGGGTTTATTGTGCAGTCGATTATCTAATTTTACCTTCGTTAAAGCAGCGATCGCTCTTTCCTTTCTTTCTTGGGGAGAAACCCCACCATAAATCATCGGTAACATGACATTTTCTAGCGCACTCATCTGGGGTAAAAGATGGAATTGCTGGAAAACAAAGCCGATTTTACGATTGCGAATCTGAGCTAAATCCCCATCCGGCAGCGTGGAAACGTCCAGATTTTCTAGATAATAAGCTCCCAAGGTGGGACGATCAAGACAGCCGATAATATTCATGGCCGTGGATTTTCCCGAACCCGAAGCCCCCATAATAGCGCAATATTCCCCTTTTTTCAGGCTTAAATTGACGTTATTAAGAGCTTTAACCATGGTTTCGCCACTGCCGTAGATTTTAGACACATTTTCGAGGCGAATAATTACCGGCTGATAGACTTCGGCTTTATCGTTGCGTTCGCTGAGAGAGGAAGTATCAAAACTCATGAAATAAATTCGTGGGGGCAGGGTGTGGGGTGTAGGGTGTGGAGTGTAGGGTTTTACCGATTTTCAGGGGGTCAATTACCTAATTTTCAGGCAAAAAGTGCCTAAATTTCCCCCCTGATCACTCCAAGGGCTGGCAGTTTTTGATTTCAAACAAGCTTAAAGATATTATCCAACAAGGTTTTTAGATTTATTCAGCAAGCCCTAAATAGAGATAAAACCAATAAATGCAGCTATTCTAACCTGAGCAATTCTCCATTCAAGCAACATCCTTGAGAAAACCGACTAAAGGCAAGAAAACTGGCGCTAAATTCGATCGAGCCACGGCTAAACAGGGATAGGATCGATCACTATAATTTTCCCCCACCTGTAAGGGAAAAATCTTTTCTCCTAAAGAGATAAATACCCCGCCGGCGGCCTGTAGAATTGCCCAAACCGCAGCAATATCCCAGACTTTTGGGGTTGCTTCCACTCCTCCCAAGACAGTGCCATCGGCAACCAAAAGCAGATTATAACTAGCCACTCCTATCATCCGCACTTTGCAGGGAAAGGGGTTTTTAAATACACCCGTACTACGAGCGCAGAGATTAAACAGATGATTTTTGCTGGGAAAATCGTCGCTGGTGTGAATCGGTTGACCGTTGCAGTAGGCCCCCTCTGGACCGGTTAAACCCGTCTCACCGTACCAATAACCATAATAGGACTGTTTCAGGCAGGGGAGATAAACAAATCCGAACACAGGAGTCCCCCGGTAGAGAAGTCCTAGGGAAATGCCCCAGATGGGAATACCGCGAGTAAAATTAGTCGTGCCGTCGATTGGATCCACTACCCAACACCATTCTTGATCCGGGAAAATATGGGTAGTTTCCTCGGTTAAGACTCCATGATCCTGGAAAGTGCGGGCAATTAATGATCGCAATTCACCATCGGACCAACGGTCGGCAGCCGTCACTAAAGTCCCGTCTGCTTTATTGGTGGCCTGTAATTTGCCAAAATCAGCTACTAGGCGATCGCCCACCTGCTCGGTAGCCTGATAACAAAAGTCTAAAACCTGACTCCAAAAAGTTTCCATAATTTTCTCGTTCGTCTTCTAGTAGAATATTAAATCATTGTCTAAACTTAGGTAGTCGAGATTGAGCGCGGAAGCCCACCAGGAGATCAGACTAGCTACCCGTCTAGAAGCGATACTTTACCTAAAAGGGCAGCCTGTCCCCTTAACCGAGATGGTGACATTAACCAACAGCGATCGCTTGACGGTGGAAGATGCCATGATCGAGTTAATGTCCGATTATGCTCACCGGGATAGTGCCTTGGAAGTGGTAGAAACCCCCCTCGGTTATAGTTTACAATTGCGGTCAGCTTATCAGAATTTGATCGAAGACCTGATCCCGGCCGAATTAGGCACGGGAACCCTCCGCACTTTAGCAGCGATCGCACTTAAAGAACCGATTTTGCAAGCGGATTTAATTAATTTACGAGGCAGTACGGCCTATCAACAGGTTCAGGACTTGGTAGAACGAGGATTTGTGAGAAAACGCAAGCAAAACGAAGGTAGATCCTATTGGTTAGAAGTAACCGATAAATTTCATCAATATTTCGAGGTTGACAATCTTAGGGAACAGGGTATTCTAGAATCTACCGATCAGGAATAAGGAGAGAAAGGGTATATTATGGGTAAATGTTTCTGATCACTGAGCTAAACTTGAGGAAGATGGGGGGACTTCGGGCAATCAAGAAGAGCGATTTGTTAACCTAGATTTAATAACCACTACAGCGTGGGAGTTCTGATGACTTTTAATCCTGATTTTTTTCCCTGGGAAACCGAAGAACAAAATGATAACTGTCTGATGCAGTATCTCCAGCAGCAGCATCCTGAAACCCTTGAGAGAATAGCCCAATCGGTCAGTAGCGAAATTAAAGATATTATCTCGCAAAACGTCAAGGGATTGGTGGGAATGCTGCCCTCAGAGGATTTTGCGGTACAAATTACCACTGACCGCGAGAATTTGGCGAATCTTCTCGCTTCAGCGATGATGACAGGTTATTTCCTCGGTCAAGTGGAGAAGCGCCATCATTTAGAATCAATTTTGTTAGCTACAGAATCAATTAAATTGGGCAAAAAACCAAAAATAGATTAATCTTCACCCCAAAAAGATAGAGACACTTTCATCGGTGTCTCTATCAGTTTTTAACCCCCTTTGGCAAAACTCACCATCACTAAAATCGAGAGTAGGATACCGGGGACAAGTAAACCCGCTAATAATCCAAATTCAGTCAGCGTCATAGGAAAATATGCCCAAAATTCCATCACTTCCCACTCTAACCCCCTCTTCTGGCCACCTCAACAAAGCTTAAGGAAAATTTAAAGCCTTTTATCGGTTTTTCTCCTATCAGTTGTCCGACTAGACAAACCAAAGAGAGTCTTTTTGATGTTGCCAAGCAGTTTATAATTCTTTTTTCAGCGCCTCATATAAAGCTGAATAATCGTCCTCTGCTAATCCCATTTCTAAAGCTTTTTCCAGAAGGCTCTGTACTCCTGTTAGGGGAAAAGTGGTTAAATCTAACTTCTCCGATTCCTCTAAAAAAAGATTGACATCTTTCAGTAAATGTTTAGTGGGAAAGTTAGGGTTAGTATAATTTTCTTCTAACATTCTGGTTAATTTTTTGTCAAAAGTAGGCGCATATAAGGCACTTTGACGCAGGATAGTCATGAATTTTTCTAGATCTACTCCTTGCCGGGATAAAAAAGCTAAACTCAAAGCAAAAGCACTGGTTAGAGAGGCAATTAATTGATTTAAAGCTAATTTTAATGCCGCAGCGGTTCCCACTTCCCCGATTAACATTGGTTCTTGACCAAAATGTGCTAATAAATTTGACCATTGATGAAACTGTTTCTCCGTTGCTCCCACCATAACTAAGAGAGTCCCCTTTTTAGCTTCGGGAATACTTCCTAACACGGGTGCTTCTAGATATTCTCCCCCTTTAGCCACAATTTTATCTCGCAGTTGTTTACTTTCAGAAGGAGCAATAGTTCCCATCTGGATAATAGTCCGATTATTAAAGTTAGATTGCTCGGAATTTAATCCTAAAACCTCTTGGATAGCGGCGGCATTAGTTAACATTAAAATCAGACAATCTGCTTCTTGAATGACTTGTTCAGGAGAGTTAAATGTTTTGGCTCCCAACTGCTGTAAAGGTGCTAATTTTTCTAAGGTGCGATTATAGGCAATAACAGGAATTTTCTGATTTAATAATCTTTCTACCATCGGCGTTCCCATTAATCCTGTTCCCAAAAATCCAACTTTCATAACTCGCTTTTTTCCTGATTTAGTGATTAGTTTTTACTTGTTTTTATGGCTGTCCAATGACGATTAGAAGACTGATAAATTTTAATATTTTTTAATCCCGACTGCTGGATTAAATCGGCAATTTCTGCTAGGGTAAAAGCCGCTCGCAGCGAGTCTTGAAATAGTTGCGCTTGTCGGGGAGAAAAATTAGGATCGATTTCCCTCACCATCCCCTGGATTATTTCCTCGGAATCAGGACGGAATAAATCTCTTAAAAAAATGCCCCCATTCGGTTTTAAAACTCGCTTAATTTCGCGTAAAAAAGGCAGAGGATTTTCGAGATGGTGGATTAAACTATTAGAAATAACTAAATCAAATTGCTCGGATTGGTAGGGAAGGGTTTTTCCATCAACTTTTTCCAATTTGATCTTTTCTTGACAGTTAGCATTAAGGATATTTTTTTGACCAATTTCTAACATAGAATCGGCCAGATCAATAGCGATAATTTGCCATTGGGGACGTAGTTGACTGATCATAATCGGAATGCGTGCAGTACCGGTTCCCACATCTAATACCCTAGCATTAATACCGGCCAATTGTACAGCTTCTTTAGCGAAATTAGTATTAACTTCGGTGAAGTCCATGGCATCATATTCGATCGCTTCTTCCCGATCATCCATTACTTCTGGTTCTAAAATTCTTTCCATAGAAAAGCTATCTTTAGGGATTACAATATTCACAATACATCGGATCGGCGTTTTTTTCACCGTTGGGAAAGAGTTTTTCCTCTCGATAATCACACCTTTGACAACCGTATAGTTCCAGTTTAATTAAAGAGGTGGGAAAGTGACATAAACCACAGGGTAAACCCGCTTTTCTTTCGATAATATCAAACCCTGGACAACCACAATTAGGACATAATTGATTGAGTTTTTGAACCAGATTTGCTGTCGCAGCTGCAATCGCTTTCATCCGCGTGGGATTGTGCATAGCACGCATATCGGTTTCTAGGTGTAATTTACCGTTTTTGTCAAGAATATCTTCAACAATTTTAACGAAATTTTTCTGGTCAGTAATTCCCTTAAAAATCTGCTCAGAGTCGAGAGAATTTTTATCAAACATCACCACTAAACCATGACTAGGAAAGCCAATTTTTTCGGCAAATTCTAAAGCAGCTACTAGATTAGTGACAGTTTGGTGAGCGTGATTAGTTTCCGTGACTATTGCTTGACCAATTATTTCTAGATTATGGACTCGATCGAGCAATAAAATCAATTCACGATTACAGGAAACTAACGGCAAGTTAGGATAGGGATAAAAACTACCCTCACTGGCAATTCCGATATCGTATCCCGAAAGCTCGATCGCTTCTTGTGCCTTCCTGCGAGCGGTTTCAATTTGTGTCCCGATGCGCTTAATATCCCGTGTAAAAGTGCCAAAGCGATCGGTATCAAAATTATCGGGTACAATCACCTTAAGGCCTATTTCTTGCGCTAAAATCGGTGCAATTACCCGCTCTTTTCCGTGCATAGTCCCTAAAATTGCTATCCGATCTTGAAACATCTTTTCTTGAAACATCTTGATCAAGGAAAAAGGTTTTTTTGGTTTTGGGGTTTTAGGGTTTTGGGGTTTTAGGGTTTTGGGGTTTCAGGGTTTTAGGGTTTTGGGGTTTTTAGTTGAAATTCCCTACTTCCCCATTTCCCCACTTCCCCATTTCCCTAACACCCATCCCCTAACCCCTAATTTAACTGTCCATTGTTTTTCCCTGAGCTTGTTTTAATCTTTCTGCTGCTGTTTCCATGACTTCTGCAAAGTTTTCGAGAATTTCGCCGGGGTGTGCTTCCAGGATTTTTGTGGATAGGGAAATGCGGTTTTTATATTCGTCAATTTCCGCGACTACCACTTGAATTGCTTGACCAACTTTAAAGAAAGTCATGGGAGAATTAAAAGAGGCTCCCGTCACCTGTTTAGCATGGAGTAATCCCGTCACTCCACCACAATCGACAAAAACACCGTAGGGTTGTAATTTAACCACAGTGCCACTTAATAATTTACCCACAGCTAATTGACTGATAGCGTTAGCGCGAGCAATTTCTCGCTGAGATAAAACTAATTTATTATTTTCTTGGTCGATTTGAATAAAAGTTGCGGTTAAAAGTTGTCCGATCAGGGAATCTAAATCATTTTTTTCGATTAAATGGGAGCGAGGGATAAATCCTTTTAATCCTTCCACCTCTCCCGTCACTCCCCCCTTATTCACCCCCATGACGCGCAGCTGCACCGACTTGCCACTTTCAGAAATTTCCCTGACATTTTCCCAAGCTTTTTGTAGTAATAATTGCCGCAGAGACAGGGTAACTTGTCCTTCCGCATCCTGTCCACGGGTAATCAGAAAATCGAATTCTGCACCTATGGGTAAAGCTTCAGCAATAGAAGTAACATTTTCCAGGGAAATTTCCCTTAAAGGAATAAAAGCGGAGGATTTGCCGCCAATATCGATGTATGCTCCATCGGAGGTGTGTTGATCGACTCTCCCGCGCACGATCTGCCCTTTTTCAAATTGATAATCGTATTGATCAAGAGCTTTGGCAAAATCGTCCATGGAAAAGGCTGGGTTCGGTGTCATGATAAATAGAATGGTTACAAATGTGATTTCGAACTGCTTCCAGTGTAAGCTGAAGCTTAAGGAGTCAGACCATTAAGATTTAAGAAGGCTAAATAACTCTAGCACATGATTCCAGGCAGATTTGGCCGCCTTAGCATTATAACTAGCTCTTTGGTCGCAGAAAAAGCCATGGTCGGCGTTTTCATAGCGGAAAACTCGATGAGGAATCTGATAACGGGTTAATGCGTTTTCTATCTCATCCACTTGCTTTTGAGGAATACTGGTATCTAACATCCCGAAAAATGCGTAGATTGTCCCTTTGATTTGGGGAGTCACCTTCACTGTCGCTTGACCACCCCCAGGGGTTCCCGTGGTGATTCCCGCACCGTAAAAAGAGGCACTAACTTTGATATCCTCTAGAGTGGAGACAAGATAAACCACATGACCACCAAAACAAAAACCGATCGTGCCGACACCGGTTTTTTGCACCTGTGGCAAACTATAAAGATAATCGATGGTGGACTGGATATCGCTGAGCAATTCGGCTGCTTTGGTTTGTTCTTTGTACTGACGACCGATTTCGATATCTGCCATACTGTACCCCGTTTCAAAACCGGGAGCAAATCGCTGATAAATGGCAGGAGCGATCGCTATATAGCCTTCTTGGGCAATTCTGCGGGTAACATCGCGAATATGGTCGTTTACGCCAAATATTTCCTGAATTACGATAATTGCTGGATAAATTCCCACTCGATCGGGAATGGCTAAATAGGCATCTATGTCAATATCTTTGTTAGAAATCGTAACAGTTTGCGTATTAATAGTCATAATTTTCTCGGTAAAAAGCGAATTGGTGTTAGGGTGTTGGGGTTGTAAGGTGTTAGGGTTTTAGTGAAAATTGCCCACTTCCCCATTTCCCCACTTCCCCATTCCCCCATTCCTCAAATTAAAACAAACTTTTCCAAGGCCGCGGCCACCCCATTTGAGTCTACACTGGGGGCAACCCAATCGGCTTGATCCTTAACAGCTTGGGGAGCATTACCCATGGCAACACCGACACCCGCATAGGTGAGCATAGAAACATCATTAAAATTATCACCGATCGCCATAACGTTTTTGGGTTGTAATCCTAGGATATCTTCGGCCAAAAATTGGGTGGCGCTTCCCTTGGTAGCCTCAACGTGGGTAACTTCAAAAAAAGTCGGACTCGATTGGGTAAAGTATAAATCTTGATTTTGATAGCGTTGCTGTAAATGCTGCCAAATCTCGGCGATAAATTGCTTATCTTCTCCCATGGCCAGGATTTTAGTAGTTTTGTGGGCCACTTTGCGTAAATCTCCCACTGCTTCGGCAATAATACCCGATCGCTGCCGATAGAATTCCGTTTCCGCGTTTAATTGCCGCACATAAAGCACATCGTCCATATAAAAATTAAGGGAGATTTTCTCCTTCCATTGGGGTTGTTCGAGATAATCTAAAAGATCGAGCGCTAAGTCGGGGGAAATGGGGGTATGTCGATGGTGAACTTGGGAAACAGGATCTTGAATCCAAGCCCCATTGTAAGCAATTATAGGTAAAGTGGATTTAAGGCGTTGATGAAAGCGTAAAGCCGAGCGGTACATCCTACCAGTGCCGATAGCGACTGAAATCCCCTTTTTTTGGACGGAAGAGACAGCTTGCACCACAGCTGGATTAACCTGATTGTTATCCCCGGCGATCGTTCCATCCACATCGACAACGATTAAGCGAATATCCACAGTCTTTTCCCATTCAACGGTAACAGTTAATAGTTTGCCACAAGAATTAAGTAGGGTTGGCTGAAAAAGTTTTTTGGTGGTGTGGGGTGTGGGGTGTGGGGAGAATAAATAAAAATAGTCTCGGAGTCTTGACTAGGAAATTAATTTTGCACGACTACTTAGTCAGTTAAGTATCGGGTAAATCTTGGTATTCAGCTAAAGCATTGATAAAAAAGAAGTCTCCCCAAATTAAACCCGTATCATAGATTTGGGTGGGTTGAATTGCGGCGGGATGATGATAACAACCATGACGCAATAGACTCATCTCTGGGGCGGTTTCGTCGGGAAAATACTGAAAAGAAGTCAAATTTAAGAGAGTATTATCGATCGCCTCTCGATAGCTTCCATAACTAGGATCACTGCTGGGTAAAGCTTTTAATAGGCGAATCATCCCCGCCACAGCGATCGCTGCTGCCGAAGAATCCCTTTCGGTAGCGGCATTTTTTTGCAAGGCATAATCAAAATCCCAGGGGGGAATAAAATCTCCGGCGCGTCTTTGCTCACCGGGCCAGCGATCGGGCAAATTTTCCAGATAATAATTAATGGCATCCTTGGCAATGGTTAACATTTCCGGATCGCCGGTGTAAATATAGGCCGTCGTGGCAGCATAAATAAACCAAGCTTGACCCCGGGACCAAGTGCTATCATCGCGCCAGCCCTGTTTTCCCTCATTAAATAAGAAATTTGTATAGGTGGGAGAGTTGACATTTTGATCAAAATACCCTCTTTGCCAAGTTCCCGTTTTACCCGGGCGACGGTTAGCCCCAAAGGTGCGGCTAATGGTGCGGATGTGGGAAAGGGCCTTTTCTTGCCAATCTTTTGCTTCCTTGGGGTCAGAATTGTGGCGACTTGCCCAGAGAAGTTGTTCTATATTGATTGTATGGTCCATAAAAACGTGCCAATGTTCTTGCTGATCGGTGCGATCAGCCTTGCGTAACCAGCCAAAAGTACCGATATCGGTGTGATAACTCCCTTTACCATCCTGAAAGGGTTGCGCTAGTTGTCTGGCCCCCCGTAAAGTTATATCTAAAGCTGTCTGTTTTTCCTGGCCCTGTCCCGACTCAAACCAAGGAGCAAACACCAGTACATTATTAAGAGCGATGTCTTTGTTCTTCAAACTGGTTTCTTTTAAGGGATCGCTCCATTTTTTCGCCGCAGCTGACCAAAATCCCGCATCCATAGGGTTTGATTCTAAGTCAGCAATTTTCCATAATAGAGCAGGAAAAGCACCTGCCGCCCAAAAATCGGCCTTTTCTAACTTCCAAGTGCCGGGGGTGGGACTATTCCTCCTCCGTAGCCAATTGAAGAAATTAAAACCCGATGGCTCTGGATAGGTAAGATAGGGATAGAGAATGCCCCGACGGGCATAACTATCGAGATAATCGATCGTAGTGGCTAGTTTCATCTTAGCCAGATCGAGACAGAGCTTAATTCTTTCAGCTAGGGGCATTTTAGCCCGCAATTCCGCCGCCGATTCGGGACGACGGATCATCAGGGCGGCCACCGCACCGATCGCCGCCCCCGTACCTATAATGATGAGCGTGCGTCGCTTCAAATTCCTGACTCCTAAGCTGGATAGATACGAATACGGCGATTAGGTTCCTCTCCGAAGCTATCGGATTGGAGACGGTAATGTTCCACTAATTCGTGCTGCATTTTTCGCACTTTCGCCGAGCGGGGCAGTAACTCCACCGGTTGACCAGTAGGAATAACGATTTGTTCCACCGCTAACCGGGCCTCCTCCAAAGCTTCGATCTCGTCATCGCTGCCGCTGCGGGCAAATAAACGCAGATCCGCGCCTTCCTGATTCATCGGGTCATCAATGCCCAAAATCCGCTTTAAACCCCGAGAAATTTGGGGCAGGGTATTAGATTTGATGCCGTGGATGGGAATTTGTCTTACTTTGGCAATTTGACGCAATTTTGACTGATTTTTAACGTGGGAACGCAGGGCCAACACCGCGTCAGCCGCCTGTAAATCTTTGGTCAAAACGATCGGCAAATCTAGGGCCTGTACTACCTGTTCGATCGGGGCGCGACTGACTCCGTAGGGATAGACATAAACCGGCCAATCTTCGCCATTGGGACCGGGTACGCGGACTTTTTCCGTTTCCGGTTCTTCCTGTAGCCAAGATTGTTCGAGGAGGCGATCGAAATCGTTTTCCCGGTTGAGAGGGACCGCAGGGAAACGGGCCAGGGGAGTCATCCGGCCATCGGCCCGCCATCCCTTGGGTTTATCCATTTCCGGGAGATAATTGCCGCGCAAAGGGGTGAGGTTTTCCGGTTTTGGTTCTTCCTGAGCTACCTGTACTTTCCCCTCCTCATCTACCCAACGGATTTGGGCAATTGCTTCCCGTCCCCGCAGCAGTTGGTCGATAGTAGTAGATACGTCCTCGTGGATGACCCAGCGCTGACGTTCCAACATTTCGATGGCAATCTCAAAGGTGGGGGGTGCTTTGCGTTCTAAAACGGTCTTCTGGGAACCCCGGCGGCGTGCTTCTTCGTCTCCGAGAGTTACTGCCTGAATTCCCCCAACTAAATCCGATAAAGTCGGGTTTTTAATTAAATTTTCCAGTTGATTGCCGTGGGCGGTTCCCACTAACTGCACCCCGCGTTCGGCGATCGTGCGAGCGGCCAGAGCTTCTAATTCCGTACCGATCTCATCAATCACGATCACTTCTGGCATATGGTTTTCCACCGCTTCGATCATGACTTGATGCTGCAATTCCGGACGGGACACCTGCATCCGACGGGCCCGACCGATGGCTGGATGGGGAATATCTCCATCTCCGGCGATTTCGTTGGAAGTGTCGATAATCACTACCCGTTTATTGAGATCGTCGGCTAAAACTCGGGCTATTTCCCGCAGGGCCGTGGTTTTCCCTACCCCCGGACGACCCAGCAGCAGCAGGGATTTTCCTGTTTCCACCAGGTCGTTAATTAGGGTGATCGTACCGAAAACAGCCCGACCGATACGACAGGTTAAACCGATAATTTCGCCATCTCGATTGCGAATGGCACTGATGCGGTGCAGGGTGCGTTCAATCCCGGCGCGATTATCGCCGCTAAAACTGCCCACCCGGGCGATCGAATACTGGATTTCTTCTTTTGAGATCGGTTCGTCCCCCAGATAGATCGCCCCATCGGGAAAACGCGCTTCTGGTATGCGTCCCAAATCCATAACTACTTCGATCAGTTGATGCTGCCGCGGGTGTTCCTCGATTTTGCCGCGAATCCGAGCGGGTAGAATTGCCAAGAGTTTGTTTAAATCGTCGGTCACTGGCATCCGAGAGGAGGGTAGGGTTTCTGGCATTAATAGTAAAGGGTTTTGGCGATAATTGGCTGTTTTTATTTCCAGGATTTTCTTGGGGTCTAACACATTTAGGGGTTATTTGTCAATTAAAAAAAATATTATAGTTTTTTGAGCAAGGCTAGGCTTTTAATTGAGCAACCATAATAGAAGCAGCTTTAACGGCTTCTTGGTAAGCTTGGGGGTCATTTTCAAGGTTAGGCTGGTCTAAATGCTCTAAAATTGGCAAAATCAATGAACGGGCGTAACTTCCATAGGCAATACCAGCGATTTTTTCTCTCAGTCCCAGTTGCTGTAATTTGGTCACGGTGTGGTCATTGGTTCCCCCAGCTAACTGCACAAATCCAGCTAGATTGTCGGAGAGGACTTTCTTGGCCATATTGATGGCCGGGTGGGTGGTTCCTTTGCCGATATCGCCGCTCATCGGTCGGCCGTCCGTCTGCCAAATCAGAGGACAGTTTAGGGGTGAAATAGTTTCTCGCAGATAGTGGAGGTAATCGATGATATATTCATGATCTTGGCAACTTATGGCCAGGATTTTTAGGTTTTTAGTTAGCGGTGCGATCGCTGGCCAGAGTCGAGCAAATTCCTCTCCGTGACCGACTTGGGTATGAATTTCGATCGCATCGACTCCCATTTCGACAATTAAGGGGATAATTTCTGCGGGTTGACAGACACGGGATATTGTCTCGATTATTTGCGGGGGACAAACGGGTAAGCAGCGACCGCAACCATAACAGCGCTGTTCAATCACTCCTCCCCTATCAATAGCATAAGCGGGACAGATTTTTTCGCAGGGACGAGGACAATCGACGGGACAGAGTTGCGGGTTAAAGACAGCTTTACGAAAGTGGGGATCTTCCCCATCATTGAGACTGACCATCAACCAAGGTCGTCGATTTGGGGAGAATCTGGCGATTTTGGCGGCGGTTTCGATGCCTTCGCGGGCTGCAAGGATCACGGCTCGATCGGCGGCCACATCAATACAATCGGCCCCGGCGATAGTATAGGTCAAAGCGAGGTTGCGAATCGTGGGCAAATCTTGGTAACTAGCTCCACAGATGAGCTTGAACCAGTGACCCGCAACTAGGGACTGTAAGGGAGAGGAGTTTTTATCTAGCACTTTTTTATCCTATCGCAGCCAGCCCTAAACTTCAGCCTTGTCCTGCTCTGATTCTGACTAAAGACTGATTATTGATTCTTCTTGGACGTACTAAGCGACAAACGCTAAGTAGGGTTTGCTGAAAAAGTTTTTCCTGGTGGCAGGGTGTGGGCTTCGGCCGTGAGCTCAGCCGAACGGGTGTAGGGTGTGGGGTTTTACCCATTTTCAGGTGGTCAATTACCTAATTTTTAGGGAAAAAGTCCCTGAATTTTTCCCCCAATTACTCCAAAGGTCGGCACTTTTTGAGGGGAAAAAAGTCTAAAAACCTTATTGGATAAGGTTTTTAGATTTATTCAGCAAACGCTAAGTAAAACCGATTTATATCGACTTTTGTAGTTCATCTGTTCTATTTTAGTTCGTCTCTTGCCAGTCAGTCAACAACTTCATCAATAGCGATCGCTTTTTGGCTAGATGAGGACATCTCTGCAATTATGGCAGTTTTTCGTTATCGGTAGTGATTCGCTGGTAGTGGTGAGCCGTCTTGCTGATCTGATGAGGATTGTGTAGAATGTTTCCTGATCAAAATAACTGCCCGATAAATCTTGACAACTGATTCTTTCAGGGTAAATCTCCTGAGAAATATCTTTTTTTTGGCCGGTGCAATGCTTACTTGCAATCGTCTTGATCGAGTAAAATCGACTAATTTAATCTGTTAACAAGGATGCAAGCAAATTTATTAGAAGTGCGGGGAGCCACCCGTCGATTTGGGGGATTAGTCGCCGTCGATGGGGTTAGCTTTCAGGTACAAAAAAACGAGATTTTTGGCTTAATTGGACCTAATGGGGCGGGAAAAACGACTTTATTTAATCTGATCACCGGTTTAATTCCCCTATCCAGTGGTGATTTAATTTATCAAGGCTGCAGCCTGGCGAATTATCGTCCTCACCAGATCGCTAAGGCAGGAATTGCCCGTACTTTCCAGAATTTGCGCTTATTTGGTGAATTATCGGCTTTAGAAAATGTAGCGATCGCTGGTCACATTCACAATAGCTCCAATCTTTGGACGGGAATTTTGGGTTTACCAGTTTCGAGAAGGGAGGAGGAAAAAACCTATAAAAGAGCGGCAGAATTATTAGATTTAGTCGGATTAACCGACCAAAGCAATCGCAAAGCCCGTAATTTAGCCTATGGCGATCAAAGACGCTTGGAAATTGCCCGCGCTTTAGCTTTGCAACCCCAGTTATTACTCCTCGATGAACCAGCAGCCGGGATGAATCCCAGCGAAAAGGGGTCATTAAGTCAGCTAATTCGACAAATTCGTGATAATTTAGCTTTGACTGTCCTGTTAATCGAACATCATGTGCCTTTAGTGATGGGATTATGTGATCGCATTGCTGTGTTAGATTTCGGTAAGTTAATCGCTTTGGGAGATCCAGCTACAGTCAGGGAGAATCCTGCGGTGATTGAAGCTTATTTAGGGGATGAATAAGGATTTTAGGCTCTCTTGGGTTTGGTGGGTAAAATGTATTCTAAGATACATTCCTCCTAGCGGGGGGGGGTGGAACGAACCACAAAGACACAAAGGACACAAAGATTGAGCGATCATATAGTAAGTTAAACTTATCACACAGAACCTAGAAAAGCCCAACGCCCAGGTAATTTACTCGCTATTTAAGGGCGGACTGCTAATAACTGGACTTGTACCGTTTCAGGAAGTTTTATTATGACAAAATGATTTTCTGGATACAAATAATCTTCACCAGATTCGTCAATCACTCGCAAACATCCCACCTCTTGCGCTTCAGCATCAGGTAACACTTGATAAAGTTTACAAACCTCTAAATCTCCGCCTTCTTCAGCGGTAATACAGATAGCAAATTCAATGTTAGATGCTGGTGTTTGCATAAATATTTAGTCCAAAACTCGTTTAACTTTCATTTTTCGCCGACCAATACCATGAGACTCATACCAGTGTAGTTCAGCTTTGCGGATTTCTCCATTAGGAAATTGAACTAAGCCGACTCCTTTTAGCTTTCGCCATCGACGACCCCCAAACTGCGCTTTTAGCCTTCTGAGTTCACGAATAGAGAGGTTGACGGCGATAATCTCTATTTCGGTTAGTTCTCCAATCAACTCAAAACCATTACCCATCTCATCATTCTAACAAAGATTAATAAAAATCTGGAATGCCCAAAAAAAAGAGATCGCACTTTATCAATGTAGTGCGATCGCTGCTAATTTAAGGCTAGATTTGCCAGTTTTTTATTTTAATTTGGGCTTCAGAACAGAGCCAACTCCCAGAAAGCCCACTGCCAGAAGACCGAAGAGACTGGATGGCTCTGGTACTGATACCGGCCCCGGTGTGTTTGACCCTAGCGTGATGCTGTCAAAACCTACCTGATCGGCTACACCCCCGAAGAGTACGGACTTCGCTGTCCCGGCAAAGCTCACACCGATGGGGTCCCAGTTGCAGAAAAATCCCGTCGGGTCACCCGTGCAGTTGTTATTTTGGGAGTTAACCCCCAGATTAACCTGAGCCAGTTGGGTGCCTGTTCCATTCAGTCCGTCGAAGATGGTTACAGACCCAGCTTGACCTGATGAGTAATAGAAGGAGAAACCCGTGTTAAAACCTGCCGCTACGTTCATCAAGTTGCCAGAACCCGACACGAAAAACGCGATGGTGTGAGGCGTAGGCTCGTTGGCAAAGTTGCCAGTACCGCCATTATCGGAATCAATGATAGCCAGAGAATCCGGTCCGAAGGAAATGCCATAATTGGGACCGGCAGATCCCAAGCTCCCAGTACCTCCGTTGTAAAAGTTAAGAATTTGTTCGAGATTTTGCAGTCCCTCGAAGTCGAGACTGACAACTGCCGCATCTGCCTTAGGAGCAGCAAGAATGCAGGTAGAAAGAGCTGCTCCAGCACCAACTATCGAAAGTTTTTTCAGCACAGTCGAAGTTTTCATGTTCAGAAAATTTCCTCAAAACAAATAAACAAACAAACAAATGTTCTGACTGACCTTTAAAGGAGAAAATCTCAAATTAAGCGACATTGGCAAGGGAGAAAAATTGATTTTTTCAAAATTGCCAATCACTAAATTTTAAGCTAGTTCCTCAATGACAAGACAGAGCAACAACGGGATTTTACCCCCCCCCCCGATTTTGTCAAGTGTAAACCAACACAAATTTACAAAAATTTATAATTATTGTTACCCTTAAGAGTAGGGTAGTAAATCTCAATTTGGTCGAAATATCTATATTACAGAGCGCACGCAGTTCGATAAACTCACTGACCACAGTGCGCTCCTACCATTGGCGCAATAATATTATTGTAGGGGCGAATTGCATTCGCCCTCTTTGATCCCCCCTTAATCCAAGGGGGGTATCTGACAATTTTTAACCCCTACCTAATTAACAGCTAATCCCTAATCTCTCAATAACAGATATTCGCGAATCTCAAAAAAGTTATCCCAAGGAATATAGGGTTGATTTTCCGATTGCAGATAATCGATTAAACGATCCCTAGCAAAAACTAGATCGGCCTTTCTAGCCATGGTAATATCGGTGACAGAATCACCGATCGCAATAGTTTCTACTCCCGAATATTTGGACATAATCAAGGCTTTAGCCACTAATTCCGTCTCATTTTCCCAATCGGAGTGAACTTGCAGATATTCCCCTTGAGTATGAAGATTGACCCCATAAATTGCCGTCACCTTATCTAATAGTCCCTCCCGTTTTAAGACCGTTTCAATCATGCCTTGGATGCCACCGGAGATAATAATAAAAGGGATGGATTGCTCCTGTAAAAAAGCGAGGAATTCGGCTAATCCGGGGCGAATTGGCTTGCTTTCGGCATAGGCAAGAATATCGGCGTATTTTTGGCTCGGTATCGACTCTAGCAGTTGACGAACACCCCGGCGCAGAGTCAGAGTACGCGCGTACATTTGGGGCATAATTTGGGCCGATAAATCGGGGGCGAATTCTTTGAGCATACCCGCAAAAGTTTCCACGGCGGTGATAGTGCCATCAAAGTCACAGAAAACAATTTTACTCATGGGGTGACAAAATATCTGAAATTGGATATAATCGAAGGTTATGATTAATTTTACAGAGATTATCCGACTCTAGAGCTTCAACCCCCATGAAATCCTATCTCGCCGCCGCCATTCAAATGACCAGTCAGCCGGATTTAGAGAAAAATCTCGCTGCCGCTGAAGAATTGATCGAACTTGCCGTGGGTAAAGGGGCGGAATTAATCGGTTTACCGGAGAATTTCGCCTTTATGGGGGCAGAAAGCGATAAAATCGCCCAGTCCGAGACTATTGCTCTCAAAGCCGATAAATTCCTCCGCACCATGGCCCAACGGTTTCAAGTGACCATTTTAGGGGGTGGTTTTCCCGTGCCGGTGACGGGTATTCCCGATAAGGCTTATAATACCGCTATTTTAGTTGATGGCAACGGTGCGGAATTAGCCCGTTATCAAAAGGTCCATCTCTTTGATGTCAATGTCCCGGATGGTAACACCTATCAGGAATCGAGTACAGTCATGGCAGGGATCGATTTACCGCCAATTTATGGCTCCGATAGCTTGGGCAAAATTGGCCTCTCGATTTGCTATGATGTGCGTTTTCCTGAACTCTATCGCTATTTATCGCGGCAAGGAGCCGATGTTTTATTTGTACCTGCGGCGTTTACGGCTTTTACAGGGAAAGATCATTGGAAAGTTTTGTTACAAGCGCGAGCGATCGAGAATACTTGTTATATAATAGCTCCCGCTCAAACGGGCAATAATTACGCACGCCGTTACACCCACGGTCACGCTATGATTATCGATCCTTGGGGTGTGGTTTTAGCCGACGCGGGGGAAGAAGCGGGGGTGGCAATTGCCGAAATTAATCCCCAACGTCTGCAACAAGTGAGACGACAAATGCCTTCCCTGCAACATCGTGTTTTTGTTTAAAATTCGATTCGACAATTTTAACGCCTAATTTTGGGATTTAACTCGGTTTTTTCGCGTAACATTGCTCCCTGATAACAAGGGTCGAATCTAAAACCTAATTAGTTAAGCTAAAAGCTTTGATGTACTGAGTTTCTAACCTTCTTTGCCAGATTCTCAGGGTAAGCTCATCTAATAAGGATGTAGTCGATTTATGCCAGCCGATCAAACCATACCAAGTAATGAAGAACTAGGTAAAAATATCCGTAAACTTTATTAACAATCTTCCTTGAAAATGTCTTGACTATCGCACCCCGACTCAGGGATTATATAAAGATGTAGCGTTTCTCGTCAAGGTGAATTGTAAATTAAACCTTGCCGAAGTAAGAATTCTCAGTTGCGAAAACATACCTCATATATCCGAGAAACGCTGTAGAGCAGACAGGGATGCAATTCAGACTTGAATTGGCGAAATTCAAGTCTTGACTCTATTTATTGTCAACTTGAGTCCAAAAATACTCTGATGGTTGGACAAATATGCTCTCTGGACTTGTTCTAACAAGATTCCGGGCTAAATGAGAAATAATCCCATTTAGCTTCTCTAGACCGTTAAGGAGAAACCGATGTCATCTTATACCACAGAATCAGAAAAAATTGATTTTCCGAAAACCCTAGATATAGCCACCGTTTGCGTCTATGGGCTAGGAATCCTCTCGGCGGGCCTATTTTTATTTCTGCCCTTCGTCAACCTGCTGCATCCGAGTCCGTGGCAGCGATGGCTAGGCACAATTCACGGTTTTGGTTCCCTATTAGCCCTAGTCGTGATTGTTTACGCTGGTCATCTCGCTTTTCCCCTGCTCAGAGGTTCTAGCAAAATTTTGCGGCAAATGCGAACCCTCACCTTCTGGTCCACCGTCCTCGCTTCTTTGGCGATCGCCACTGGCAATTTAGCCTATATGCGCTATCGGGCCGGTTTAGAGTTTGGCGGTGCGCGGGCATGGCTAAAGGAAAATTCGCCCCTCGGTCAATACGTCCTCATGGAATACCACGAATTCAGCGTCCTTTTTACCCTACCCCTAGGCGTGGCCTGCACTTGGATTCTCTGGAAATACGGCGACTCAATCCTAGACAAAGCTAATCGACCGGTGTTAACGGTCACTTGCATTGCCCTGATGGCGATGATGTTTTTTGCCATGGGTGGACTGGTTAGCGGCCTCGGTGTTGCCAAAATTCACGCCCTTTAACCCATTATTTAGCTACTTTACCTCAAAAGTGAACAAAATTCAACTTTTGCTCGTTTTAGCTACGGTTTTCGGGTTATCTATCGCCGCTCCCGCCCTAGGGGGTGTAAACTTAGCCCCGATGGTACGGATAGGAAGGCGGCCAGCATTAGCAACCAAAGTCAAATCGTCGGTCATTTCCCTACTGCTGGTAATACGGCTGGGGACTTTTAGCGGTGGGACTTTTCGGTTTTAGACACTTACGAACTCTGAAAAAATAGGAACAAATCTGATGACTCAACGTTACGTCGATAGTCCTTGGTATGGAAAAATCTGGGCTTTTTTAAAACAATTTCCCCAAGGTTTAGCCGAAGGTGCCAAACGTTCCCCTGCCACTTCTGGCCCAGCAGCTGCGGCGATTATTAGTGCTGGTATTGGCTGTTTTTTAATGATGGTTGCTCACCATTTTTCCGATGCAGACCATTCAAAAACCGTAGAAACTCTTCTTTGGAATTTGGGTAGTTGGATACCTGGCAGTAAAAATCCTAGCAAAATGTGGGGCAATATCGGCAGTTATAGCGGCAAAGAAACGATGTTATTAATTGGCTGGTTAGTCAGTTGGCCGATACTGCATTATCTTTGGAAAGATCGCCAGATAAAAGCTAAGACCATTCTCTTTTGGTTTTTTGCCCTCATGATTGCCGCCACGGCCATGTCATGGCATCCACTATTTCCCTATTTACCTTTAACTTAAAGCCTAGGAGGTGACAAAATGAACGCTCAAGTTAGAAAGTTTTCCTCGCGTAAAATGCACGATATCGTCTGGATATTAGTGGGACTTTTTGGTTTATTTGCTATTACTTTTCCCCTGGCTATGTGGCGAGTGAGCAATATGGAAAAGTTTCAAGGTTCTCATGTGAAATCTTTAGTTGTTGTAGAAGGAGAAAACACTCCCCAATCTTCACAGCTTAAAACTAAATAGGGTTTGCTGAAAAAGTTTTTCGTGGGGGCAGGGTGTGGGGTGTGGGGTGTGGGGTGTAGGGTTTTACCGATTTTCAGGTGGTCAACTACCTAATTTTCAGGGAAAAAGTACCTGAATTTTCCCCCCGATCACTCCAAG
>NZ_JADBUN010000213.1:0-13122 GCF_020245625.1 Microcystis sp. M049S2
AAATGGGGAAATGGGGAAATGGGGAAATGGGGAAATGGGGAAATGGGGAAATGGGGAAATGGGGAAATGGGGAAATGGGGAAATGGGGAAATGGGGAAATGGGGAAATGGGGAAATGGAGCATTTGGCTGAAATTTCCCTAAACCCCTAAACCCCTAAATCCCTATCACCCTATCACCCTATCACCCTATCTCCTGACTCCTGATAACTGATAACTGATAACTGATAACTGATTACTGATTACTGATTACTGATTACTCCTTGACCGAAGAATTTCGGGGGTTTTGCTAGGGTATAAACTTCCGTATTTTGTGCGATTGCTTGACGAATATAGAGAGGAGTTTGTAATATTCCGAGCAAAGTCATGCCATCAATTAAACGTAATCCTCCCGTAGTTGTATCGCTGATTAATTCATCCACCACATCGGGATCGGGACGAGTATTTAAAGGATGATTAGCACAGAGAGTAAAACCCCAAGGGGAACCATAACTAGGAGTGGGAGCGCAATAGGAATGAACGTAGGGAAAAACTGCTTTTAAAGTATTCACCAAACGCGCATGATACATCACTGAAGGAGGAGAAACCGGGCCAGATTGCACTACCACAATGCCATTTTCGGCCAAAACTCTTTGTAGTTTTTCAAAGTATTCTTTCGTGAATAGGGGGAAAGAAGGACCCTCTCCGATGGGATCAACCAGATCAGAAATAATAATATCCCATTTATCATTAGTGGTGTCTAAAACTTCTAAAGCATCGGCCACAACTAACTCAAAACGAGGATCATCAAAAGTGCCTTGGTGCATTTCGGGAAGATGTTCCTTACAGGCTGCTACCACATCCCCATCGATATCGATCATCATCACTTTTTCGATTGTTTTCCAACGCAATAACTCCCGCGTTGTCGCACCTTCACCACCTCCCAGAATTAAAGCAGTTTTTGCTTCTTGGTGGGCAATCATTGCCGGTTGCACTAATGCTTCATGATAAATAAATTCATCCCCCGTACAAGATTGCCATTTGCCATCCAGTACCAAGGCTTTTCCATAGGCCCCCGATTCAACAATATACATCTCCTGAAAAGCGGTTTTTTTGTAGGCTAAAATTTGCGAAACCCCATGACTATAAATGTCCCAGGGGGTAATATATTCGTTAACCCATAGATCCGCTTTTAGTTCACTTCCTGCCATAACTAATCCTCCTTGGGGTGAAAAAGGCACGATCTATCATTATACAACAATTGACAAAATTCGATCGATAATCTGAAATCATCTCCCAGTCATCCCGAAGCTGCCGATAATCGATCGCTGAAAAACGGTAAGCTAGAAAAGATTAAGTAAGTAGTTATAATTAAATTGAAGATAGATTTTGCCTCTGATCCCCCCTGCCCCCCTTGATAAGGGGGGTGTTGATCCCCCCTTAGTCCCCCCTTGATAAGGGGGGTGTTGATCCCCCCTTAGTCCCCCCTTGATAAGGGGGGTATTTGATAATTTTTAACGCCTAACTACTTAGCGAACAGTAAACTTCTAGCCACTAACCTATGACCAAAAACGAGACTACCGAGAAAAAGATTTTTCTCCTAGATTTTGAAAAACCCCTCTACGAATTAGAATCCCGCATCGAACAGATTAAAGAATTAGCCCAAGAAAATAGCGTAGATGTCTCGGAACAAATTAGTCAACTAGACGAACGAGCTAATCAATTACGGCGTGAAATTTTTAGCAATCTCACCCCTTCCCAACGGCTACAATTAGCCCGTCATCCCCGGCGCCCCAGTACCCTAGACTATATTCAGGCAATCACCGATGAATGGTTCGAGTTGCACGGGGATCGCGGTGGTTATGACGATCCTGCCCTTGTGGGTGGTGTTGCCCGTTTTAACGGTCGTCCCGTGGTGATTATCGGACATCAAAAAGGCCGGGATACTAAGGATAATGTCGCTAGAAATTTCGGCATGGCTGCCCCCGGCGGTTATCGTAAAGCCATGCGTTTAATGGAACACGCCCATCAGTTTAATCAGCCAATTTTAACCTTTATTGACACCCCCGGCGCCTGGGCGGGGGTGGAAGCGGAAAAATTAGGTCAAGGGGAAGCGATCGCCTATAATCTTCGGGAAATGTTCCGTTTAGATGTGCCGATCATTTGTACTGTTATTGGCGAAGGTGGTTCCGGCGGCGCTTTGGGGATTGGTGTCGGCGATCGCCTATTAATGTTAGAGCATTCTGTCTATACCGTGGCGACTCCCGAAGCTTGTGCCGCCATTCTCTGGAAAGATGCCAAAAAATCCGATAAAGCAGCAGTTGCCCTCAAAATTACCTCAAAAGATTTAAAAGAGTTAAATATTATCGATCAGATCGTTCCTGAACCCTCCAGAGGGGCCCATGCTGATCCGATAAAAGCGGCAGCCAATTTAAAAGCCGCTATTAGTGAAAATTTAGAGGCTTTATCTTTATTAACACCCCAACAACGGCGCGAATCTCGTTATCAAAAATTCCGCAATTTAGGCGTATTTTTAGAGGCTACAGCTTAATCAGTGAGCAGTGATCAGTTATCAGATGTGAGTTTTCAGTTCACAGATTACTGTTTACTGATCACTGAAAAAAAGCTCTCCGATTTCCTCAGATAACTGCTATAATTGCTAGATAAATTATCTGAAAAAACCCCCTATTATTAATTAGGAGGTTACAGGGAAAAAATTAATCAGAGTTGATGGGATTAACTAGCACTAACTTCAGCAGGATAAACGCTAACTTGACGGCGACTTTTATCCTTGTATTCAAATTTGACCACACCATCAATTAAAGCGAATAAAGTATCATCGCCACCACGACCAACATTTTTACCCGGGTGAACTTTAGTACCCCGTTGACGGATGAGAATATTTCCCGCTTTTACCACTTGACCACCGTAGCGCTTAACGCCTAGGCGTTGGGAACGAGAATCGCGTCCGTTGCGGGTACTACCCGTACCTTTCTTATGAGCCATAATTTCTCTCCAAATGCTTTTTTGATTCTAAAAGTTATTCTTCTTCATCGCTACTACCTTCCACAACTTCAGCACCGGAGGTAGCAGCAGTGGCGACTAGGGTCTTACCGTTATAATTGATTGAATCAATCATAAAACGGGTAATTTCTTGACGATGACCGCGTTTTTTACGGGTTTTCTTTTTCGGGCGCATTTTATAGACAATAACTTTTTTGCCCCGACGATGTTGCATGACAGTCCCTTCCACGGTGGCCCCTTCGATAAAGGGTTGACCGATGCTAATATCATCCTCATCATGGATTAATAGCACTTTGTCGATGGTATGGGTACTTTGTTCATCGACGGGAAGAAGTTCGATATCGTAATAGCGACCGGGTTCCACCCGAATCTGTTTGCCACCGGTCTCAATAATTGCGTAACTCATGAATTTTCTGCGCTCGTTTTGCCGTACAGGTAGCTGAAAAAAATTCCAGCTTTTGTGCTAATGTCTTCACCTGATCCGAGCAGGAATTGACACAATTTACTATCATCTAATATTCGGGGGGCAATTGTCAAGCTTTTAGCCCACCGATTCGCTATATACTAAAAATAATCTTACGAAAAGCTCAATTAAACCGTTATGGAACAGTGGGAAAGCAGAGGACACCTGTTAACCGAACAAATTAACCCAAACAGCCTAAATTTAGACCAATTAAACCCGCTCGAATTGGTGGATCTCTTCAATCAGGAGGATGCCCAAACCCTAAAAGCCATCGCCATGGCCCGGCAAGAATTGGCCCTAGCAATCTCCCTGACCGGTCAAGCTCTGGCTAAAGGTGGCAGACTCTTTTACATTGGGGCGGGAACCAGTGGCCGGCTGGGGGTTTTGGACGCGGCCGAATGTCCTCCCACCTTCTGCACTCCCCCGGAATTGGTACAGGGAATTATTGCCGGTGGAGCGGCGGCGCTGGTGCGTAGTTCCGAAGATTTGGAGGATAAAGCGGAAGATGGGGCGGCGATTATTGCCCAGCGAGAAATTCACGAATTAGACGTGGTAGTGGGGATTACCGCCGGGGGTACTACCCCCTACGTTCACGGGGCTTTACAGGCGGCAAAACAGCGAGGTGCGACGACGATTGCCATTAGTTGTGTCCCCGCCGAACAGGTGGAGATTGCGGTGGATGTGGATATCCGCTTATTGACCGGACCAGAACTTCTGGCCGGCTCCACCCGTCTGAAAGCGGGAACGGTGACGAAAATGGCTTTAAATATCCTTTCCACAGGGACAATGGTCATGTTAGGCAAGGTTTACGGCAACCAGATGGTCGATGTGGCTGTTACTAATCATAAACTCCATGACCGCGCCCTGCGGATTATCTGCCACCTTAGCGATATTAGTCGTGAGGAAGCGGCAATTTTACTGGAAAAAAGTGGCCGCCGGGTTAAACTGGCTTTGTTAATGCAGAAAACGGGACTTTCGGCGGCGGCAGGACAAGAATTGTTACAAAAGCATCGAGGGCAATTACGGGCCGCCCTGCAAGCTTATAATCAAATTGATTGATAAAAACCTGTTAATTTTGACTTTCCTATGGTTAATATTTCTTCGGAAATTGCTGCGGTCGCTGTTATTTTCCTCGTCGCTGGTGCTATCTTGACTTGGAGTTTTTATCGAGCTAAACCCTACGGCCAACTGGGAATTTTACCTTGGTTACAGTCCTTGGTACTAATTGCTCCTTGGTTGATTTTTTTCGGGCTATTTGCGGCTGGAATTGAACTCAATCTAGCGGTAATTCTCTTTTTACTGATTGCTTCCACCATTATCTATATTTATTTGGGCAACCGTTTACGCTTACTGAAAACCAATCAGATAATTGAACCGAAAGTTAACCCAGCAGTTAGCCAGTCCGTCACTCCCCTAGAAACCCCGGCAGCGGTGACAGCAATTGTGCCGGATGTGATGCCAATTTCCGAACAGGATCTAAAAGTTATTCAGAGTATTTTTGGGATAGATACTTTTTTTGCCACCGAGACTATCTCTTTTCAGGAAGGGGCAATTTTTAAAGGCAATTTACGGGGAGAACCAGATAGCGTTCACTCTCGCTTAACCCAGAAATTAAGTAATCATTTTGGCGATAAATATCGTTTATTTTTGGTGGAAGGAACCGAGGAAAAACCGGTGGTAATTATCCTTCCCAAAACTAATGATCCTAGTCCTGCAACTCTTGCTCAAAAAAATCTCTCTTTAGTTTTGTTAGTCGCCACCCTTGTCACCAGCTTAGAAGCGGCGGGAATTTTATTGGGTTTTGATTTGTTTAGTAATTGGCAGAGATATCGAGAAGCAATTCCCCTGAGTTTGGGTTTATGGTCGGTATTAATTGCCCACGAAATCGGTCATCTAATTATCGCTAAACGCCATAATGTTCGTCTCAGTTTACCCTATTTTCTTCCCACTTGGCAGATTGGTTCTTTTGGGGCGATTACTCGTTTTGAATCTTTATTACCTAACCGCAGTGTTCTATTTGATATAGCTTTTGCTGGTCCTGCTTTGGCAGGTTTGGTTTCTTTAATCTTGTTAATTGTTGGACTGACTTTATCTAATTCTGCCAGCCTTTTTCAAATCCCTAGTACCTTTTTCCAAAGTTCAATTTTAGTGGGTTCTTTAGCGCGGATAGTTTTGGGCGACGAGTTACAAAATGCTGTTATCTCCGTGCATCCTTTAACTGTTATCGGTTGGTTAGGATTGGTGATTACCGCCCTTAATTTACTGCCCGCCGGACAGTTAGATGGTGGTAGAATTGTTCAGGCTATTTATGGTCGCAAAATTGCCCGCCGCACCACTGTGGCTACTTTGGTTATTTTGGGCATTATTTCCTTAGTTAATCCCAGTAATCCGATTCCTCTCTATTGGACAATTTTGGTCGCTTTTTTACAAAGAGAGTTGGAAAGACCTAGTTTAAATGAGTTAACGGAACCCGATGACACCCGCGCCGGTTGGGGTTTATTACTGCTCTTTTTAATGTTGGCGACTCTGATTCCTTTAAGCCCTAGTTTAGCGGGACGTTTAGGCATCGGTGGCTAAATACTTCCCCGAAATTCTTGCCATTGATTGCCGTCAAAAAAAAGCTTGACAAAAACTCAAGTCTTGACTTATGATTTTATTATAATGGGAATCCGTGTACGCCTATAGACCCCTGATTTTTCGGCAAGATATAGCCTCCAGCATTTACCCCTGAAGATTTGACTTTTGGAGTTGCTCAAAATGTCTAACGAAACTGTCACTTATTCCCTAGAAGCTGTCCTGACAAGGATTGAGGGGAAAATCGACTCTCTGGAAAAACGCCTTGACGAGAAAATCGACTCTCTGGAAAAACGTATTGACGAGAAAATCGACTCTCTGGAAAAACGTATTGATGAGAGATTTGACAAGATAGAAGACCGGTTAACTAAAGTAGAAATAGGACAGGCCGAACTCAAGGGAGAAATCAAAGCTCTGGATGAACGACTAAGCACAAAAATCGAGGGATTAACTGCAAGGGTTGCCTATCAGGAATTCACCAATCGAGGGATTCTGATAGCATTGGTAGTCGCTATTTTAGGAGGTGCCGCTAAACTTTTTGGTTTTTTCCCTAATCCTTAGAAGTTGCCGGTAGCCGTACCTAGTAGATAGGCTCTTCCCAAAAATTTTTCGCTCATTACCCCGATCATCCGTTAGAATAGATTCAGAATTTAAGGATAAAACCTCATCTATGAATCCCGTTGTTTTGGTGCATGGTTTTCTGGACACTACTGCTGTTTTTAAACCGATGAGCGAGTATTTAAACTATCATGGTTGGCAGGTGCATAGTTTTAATTTAATTCCCAATCATGGTTACGAAAAGTTAGAAGTTTTAGCCAGTCAGGTGGAGAATTATATCGAGAAAAACTTTGCTAAAGAGCAGAAAGTAGATCTGATTGGGTTTAGTATGGGAGGCCTAATTACCCGCTACTATCTGCAAAGATTGGGAGGAGTGGCAAGAGTGCAACGTTACCTAAATATTTCTGCACCGAATCGAGGCACTTTAACCGCGTATAGTTTACCCTTAGATGGGATTAGACAAATGCAGCCGGGGAGTCAATTTCTAGAGGATTTAAATCAAGATTGTCAACAAATTTTAAATAAAATTAAAACCACAATTATCTGGACTCCCTACGATTTAATGATATTTCCTGCCTATAGTTCCCGTTTATCGGTGGGGAAAGAAATTTCGATTCCCGTATTGCTTCATGCTTGGATGGTCAAAGATAGCAAAGTTTTAACAACAATTAAAGAGACCTTATTAGAATAGAAATACTGGTTGTCTCCAATACTGGAACAAGGTCAAAATATTACCAATAAAAACGTTAATTATCATCAAAAAAGCTTGACTTAGGGTTATAATTGTGCTAGGCGATCAAATTCCCCAAGGTGTCACCATGTCCACTCAAGAACCCACCCTAACCGATGTTCTCAACGAACTGAAAAGCTTCCAAACAGCAGTAAATCAACGTTTTGAGGCGATAGATCTACGTTTTGAGGAAATAGACCAACGTTTTGATGCTATGGGGCAACGCTTTCAGGAAATAGACCAAAGATTAGACAAGCTCGACTATAAATTTGACACCTACGAAAAAGCCTCCGAGAAAGTGCTGAGATTAGCCACAACAATTATTATCGCAGCCGCCACCGTAGCGGTTTTACCCTCGGCCTTTCAGGCAATCGGTCCCCTATTAACCCAAATAATCGCCGCCGGCAATAACTAACTTGTGATCGAGACTTGACGATTGCATGGTATGATAAAGGTTTTGGAACTATTGTTTTAGGTCAAGATCATGGCGAAACGAATGCAGGTTATCCTCAATCAAAAAGTCAGCAAATTGGGTGAAAATGGCGATGTGGTGGAAGTGGCTCCCGGTTATGCACGCAATTACCTTATCCCCCAAGGTGTGGCCGTTTTAGCCACCAAGGGTGCGATGAAACAGGCAGAATTTAGGAAAGAAAAAGAGCGTCAACGTCTCCTTGCTGAAAAACAAGAAGCAGAAACCAGAAAAACTGCGATCGAAAAACTCAGTCCCTACACCATCCCTAAACAGGTGGGTGAAAACGAGGCGATTTTCGGTACTGTCACCAGTCAAGATGTGGCTACGGTTATTCTAGAAAATGCTAAATTAGAAATCGATCGCCGTGGTATTACCGTCCCCGATATCGGTCAATTGGGAGTCTATAAAGTACAAGTCAAACTCCATCCCGAAGTTAGTGCCGATATCGAAATTAAAGTAATTGCACAATAACAATTGTCGGGACATAGTTATCAGTAATCAGTGAAAATTTATCAGAGCGATTAACTAGCTGATGGCTGATAGCTAATAGCCATTCATATCTCAAAAATTATGACTCATTCCACGGATATAAAAACCCTAGCACGCTGGATGGCGGCGGATTTTAGTAATCAAGAACAAGCTTTTGCTAATCCGCCTTTTTTCGCCCATATTCGCGTGTGTATGCGTCCTTTACCCGATGAATTACTGGGGGGAACCAGTTTATTTTTAGAGCAGGCCTACGATTTTATGCTCAATACTCCCTATCGTTTGCGAGTATTTAAATTGTCGGTAGTCGATGACCATATTGAACTAGAAAACTTTAAAGTTAAAGAGGAAGCTAACTTTTTTGGTGCTTCTAGAGAACCCCAGCGTCTCAAAAATCTCAGCTTAGAACTATTAGAACCGATGCCGGGTTGTGATATGAATGTAACTTGGACGGGTAACAGTTTTAAAGGGATGGTGAAACCGGGGAAACAATGTTTAGTCTTTCGCAAAGATAAAATGACTTATTTAGATAATAGTTTTGAAATTAGTGAACGGGGATTAATTAGCGTTGATCGCGGTTTAGATCCCGAAACCGATCAATTAGTCTGGGGTTCGATCGCCGGTCCTTTTGAGTTTGTGCGTCGCACCAGTTTTGCTGAGGAAGTGTGAGAAAAATTCTCGGTTTTTAGCTAGGGCTTGCTGAATAAATCTAAAAACCTTGTTGGATAAGGCTTTTAGACTTTTTTTCCCTCAAAAAGTGCCGACCATTGGAGGGATCGGGGGTAAAATTCAGGTACTTTTTCCCTAAAAATTAGGTAACTGACTACCTCAACATCGGTAAAACCCTACACCCCACACCCCACACCCCACACCCTGCCCCCACCAACAAACTTTTTCAGCAGACCCTAGCTATGAAAATCGCCACATGGAATGTCAACTCGATTCGCAGCCGACAAGAGCAGGTAATTAACTGGTTACAACTCAATCCCGTTGAGGTTTTATGCTTGCAAGAAACCAAGGTAATCGATCGAGATTTTCCCAGAGAAGCTTTTGAATCTTTGGGTTATCATCTCTATATTTCTGGACAAAAGGCCTATAATGGTGTGGCGATTTTTAGCCAAAAACCCCTGGAGGATATCACTGTGGGATTTAGTCCCATTATCGGCGAAAATTTAACAGGAGAACTAGACGAACAGAAACGGCTAATTACTGGAGTAATCGGCGATATTCGGATTATTAATCTCTACGTTCCTAACGGTTCTTCCCTAGATAGTGATAAATATATTTATAAGCTTAAATGGTTAGAAACTCTCAGGAAATATCTAGATAAAGTTATTAATTCTCAACCTGAAGAATTATGTATCTGTGGTGATTTTAATATTGCCTTAGAAGATAAAGATATTTATGATCCCAAAGGCAAAGAAAATCATATTATGTCTTCAGCTAAAGAAAGAGAAGCTTTAGAAAAGGTCTTAGAAATTGGCTTACAAGATGCCTTTAGAAAATTCACATCTGACCCAGGACATTATAGTTGGTGGGATTATCGCAGCGGCGGTTTTGCTCGTAACCGAGGTTGGCGAATCGATCATCTTTATTTAACTCCTCAGCTATACGAAAAAGCCGTTAATTGTCTGATTGATCGAGAACCCAGAAAACAAGAAAAACCTAGCGATCATACCCCTGTTATTCTGGAAATATCAAGCCAAAAATAGCTAAAGGATCAACCTAGACTTTGCACAGCCAGAATTTTGCTCTGTTAGCTTCCCTAACCGGGGACTTTCAGCTTGAGGATTTATTCGGTAACGAGAAAATGCTATGATTCGGGTTGAATTTACCAAGTTTATTAAATTATGCGTTCTCCCCAATTAATTGTTCTATTGCTCGGTTTATCCCTTCTCCCCGGCATCTCCCCCCCTTTTGTCCACGCTAATCCCTCGATAGTGCCGGTGAAACAATCGAGTAATCGCGATGGGGGACAAACAATCAAGGAAGCGGAAATTAAAGCAATGATTCAAGACATTGAAACCGCTATTAAAGATAAAAATATCGCCCTAATCCTCAAACACTATGCCCCGTTTATTTCCTCGCAATTGACCATTAAAACCGATGCTAGTACCGAAATTTTTGAGTTAAATGGCATCACGGAACATAAAATATTTTTAGAGGAATCCTACAAAAATATTAAAAGTATAGAGGTTCTTTCTGAGAATTGGGACGTGGATATTCTTGCAAATAACGAGATGGCGATTATCACTCGCGAGCGGGTAGTCAATATTACCAACACCGAGGGTGATAACTATATAGTGGCATCGGAAGCGGTGGCTAAAGTCGCTCCCATCGACGGCAAATTGAGGATTTTTTCCATTCAAGAAACCGCCGAACTGGGACGCAGACCAAAAAAATAATCAACCTCTCCGGTTGGGACTGGACCAACCCGACTCCCGCCGTCTTCTTCCCTCGATAAAACCGTCATCGTAGTCTCTGGAATTGCGCGGATTATCATAGCGGGCAAAGTTAAAACCGTCCTCTAGTCCGCGCTGAAATTCTTGCTCTGGTGGCACAAATCGATAACGTTGTCTATTATCCTGTACCGCCCGGTTGATTAACAAGGCCCCCGCCCCAATACCAACAGCCTCACCAAAGGTTAAAGACTTAGCATAATCGATGTTAATTGTCAAGAAAGTTGTTGTTAAAATTAAGGCTTTTCCCCAATGCTGACCCATAAAATCCTCCTTAAAAAAATCAAGTTGACAACAAAACCAGTACAGATACAGAGTTTCTCATAAAATCGACCACCGACTTCCCAAAATGAAAAGTTTGTACCTCACCATTACGATAAGTGAGATCAAGAAGTTTTAGAAGAATGGGAGTGAAAGCGAATCCCCAAAAAGACATCGTAGAGGAAACTCCAGAAATTCTTACCTTGCAGTAAACCTAAAGACTGTTCACACTCTTTTGCGTCTAAAAGCGGTTTAGTGGCATAGTATGCCGGTTGGTATTTGTACCAGGGAATCGACGGCCAGAGATGATGCACGAGATGATAATTCTGCCCTAAAATCAGCAGATTTAACAGGGGACTTGGGTAAACGCGGGCATTTTTCCAACGATTACGCTCTTGGAAAGGACGATGGGGGAGATAATCGAAAAATAAACCGAGGGCAATTCCCACCACTAAAGCGGGAACAAACCAAAAATTCATCACATAGCTGATAAAACCGTATTGACAGGCGACGATGACTATGGTAGCCACAAAAAGACGACTGAGGAACCATTCCAGTAGTTCGTATTTCCGCCAGAGTTGCCGCTTAAAAAAGAAAATCTCGTGATAAAAAAATCTGGCCGCAATCATCCACAAAGGGCCACCAGTGGAGACAAAATGATCTGGATCATTTTCGGGATCGTTAACGTGAGCATGGTGCTGTAAATGGACTCTAGTGAAGACCGGAAAGGCAAAACCGAGCATTAAAGCACTACCATGACCTAAAATAGCATTAAATGTCCGATTGCTATGGGCAGAATTATGAGAGGCATCGTGGATAACTGTCCCCGATAAATGTAAAGCGAGGACATTAGCACTAAAACAAATCCAGTCAGGCCAGGACCATAGCCAATAGCCACAGGTAGATAGGGTTATTAGGCTCAAGGCACTAAAAAACATGGTAACGTTTGGGTTGAAGCCCCCCGGTGCTTTTAAATACTCTTTGGGGACTGTCAGCAACATCTCGGCCGACTGCATTATGGGTGTTGCTCCTTATTGTGTTCGCTTTACTGGCGTAAATTATCATACTACGGCTTTTTCATAAAGTTTTGTAACATTATCTTAATTAATCTAACCTCTGAAGAAAGTAAGGATTTGTTATATGGTCTCCCCCCTCAGTCCCCGAAGGAAAAGCGAGGCTACAAGAGAAAATCACTGGCGCTTAACGCCAGTTTCGCACTTAAACGATTAAAAAATTCGGCTAGAGACTCGGCTTGAGAAGGAGCGATCGCCTGTTTTCCCCCTATCACCGATTCTACTCTATCCCGATCGCCGAAAATATCGACAAGACACTCCCTATCGATATCGAATTCATCAAGTAAAGATTCTAACGTAGCGGTAGGATTTGTTCGGGCGATCGGATAATGTTTCCGCTCGTATTCTTCCACTAATAACACCAATAAATCGAATAATAGTCCTTCGTCATTGCTTAACTCCCGTGACATCATCCCTTCAATTATGCTTAAAAATCGCTCGTATTCTTGGGAGTTATTAATCGGTTTCGGTTGATACTGCAAGAGTAAATCACCATAGGTTAATGGATTAGAAGTAGGGATCATTTTTCCAGTTCTCCTTATTGTATTCAGCGTGACTTAGAATATATTTAACGAAAATGGTTTGACGAGAATAATTGATGTCAGCGATTAAACGGTATTTGTTTCCCTTGATATTAAAAACTGTAAAATTTCCCACCGCCTCCGCCTTCGGGTAGCGACCTTGAACCTCTACTAAATTTTTCCAGTTAGCCTTACTAGCGAAGTTATACCAATCGCTAAGAGCTTCTTCTGCGTCCGAGTGGCGTTCCCAAAACTCTCGTAATTTAACTTTACTGATCACGCCCATCGATCGCTAGTTTTATTGTTGTTTTTAACTTAGATAAGTAGCTGGTTATAATTAAATTAAAAATGGATTTTAGGTTCGATCCCCCCTGCCCCCCTTATTAAGCTATCCATTAGTCACATCTTTCTTAACATAAAATTTGACAAAAAGAGAAAAGTGTGCGAGATGGCTCAAGGGGGTTCTATGGGGGAACTAATTTGATGAGATAGTTTCCAAGTCTCGCTGATATCATGTAACCTTCG